>JBCCXA010000039.1 GCA_039192515.1 Verrucomicrobiota bacterium
ACAGGGAGGTTCTCCTTACTTTTGGAATGGCAATAATGGCGCTAAGTTAAAAAACTTATCCGCGGGAACCTATCAATTAAAACTCGTGGCGATAGACAATGACGGGGCCAGCGCCGAAGCATTGGCCACCCTGAAGGTCAAGTAAGTCAGAGATCATGGATTAATATGATCTGAAAGAGAGGATCAGTCTACTAAGGAAGTTTCATCGTAGCGCAAAAGTCTTGCACTATTAAAGATAACAAAGAAGGCACTGAATTCATGAAAGAGAGCCGCCATGATAGGTGGCATATACCCAAGACTAGATAAAACCAAGGCAATGATAATTAAAATTAAGCCGCAAAGAAGGTTTTGGTTAATAATCTTCAATGTTTGATGAGAGAGTCCAAGAAGAGAGGGAAGCCGGTCAAGTTCATTGGACATCAAAGCAATGTCAGCGGTTTGAATGGCGATGTCACTTCCAAGTGCCCCCATCGCGACACCTACATTTCCAGCCGCTAGAGCCGGAGCATCATTGACACCGTCTCCTACAACCATGACACGCGCACCGTTCGTGCATAACTGTTCTATCTCATGCATTTTATCTTCTGGTAAGCAGTTAGCTCGGTAACTCTCTAGGCCTAGCTCATTAGCAATTTTTTTTGCCACTATTTCGCGGTCTCCGGTCAGCATCGTTGTTTGGACAATTCCCAACCTCTGTAAATTAGTATTGACCGTATGAGCATTTTTACGTAGCTGGTCAGATATCAACACGACACCTCGGTATTGACCATCTAATGAAACAGCCACTACACTATCAGGATTCTCAATTTGTTTGGGTATCCCCCGGACATTCTTTTTTTGCAACCATTCAAATTTGCCAACCAAAAGCTCTTTCCCATCGAGCATGGATTGAATGCCTTGGCCAGCATGTTCTTTCATATCGCTCGTTTCCCTAAAGGGAAGTTTTTGCTGTTTCGCTTCCTGAACGATAGCTCGAGACAAAGGGTGGGTTGAGTGGTGACAAGCGGATGCCGCTAACGATAAAAGGTCGTGTTCTGACATCTCATGGGAAAGTATTTTATTTAAACGAAGTTGTCCTGTTGTTAATGTTCCTGTCTTATCAAAAACAATGACACTGATTTCATTGATCACTTCTAAAAATTTTGTGCTCTTAATAACTATCCCCATTCGAGAAGCACTGGCCAGTGCTGCTACCATGGCTGAAGGGCTTGCTAAGACAAACGCACATGGAATACTTACAATGATAACCGATATGGCACGCTCCATTTCACGAGTAAAAAAGAAAACAAGACCCGCAAGAATGAGAATGAGTGGCGTGTAATATTGTGTATATTGTTCTGCTAATCTTATGATAGGTGCTTCAGAAGTCTGAGCTTCTGTCACAATTTCTTTCACTCGACCCAACACTGTCTGGTCACCAGCCGATTTTACCTCGGCTCGTATCACACCAGATTTATTGATTGTTCCCGCAAATATTTGGCAACCTTGATAAACATCAACAGGCACGGATTCACCTGTGATAGTTGCTTGATCTATAGCTGAACTTCCCGAAATGACTGTGGCGTCAGCTGGGACTGTATCGCCGGGACGGAGAACAATACAATCGCCTTGTTGGAGTTGTTCAGCTTCCAACAATTCTTCCTTGCCATTGAGGAGTCTAGATGCCTTTGTTTTGGTAAGTTTCATCAGGCCTTTAGCAGCTTCTTTTGCACCTAATGCACTGCGTTCTTCAAGGATTTGTCCTAAAACTAAAACAATAGCAACAACACCCCCAGTTACATATTCGCCTATGGCGAAGCAAGCGATTACTGCTAAGGCAATGAACTGGTCCATGTAAAACCTAGTTGCATTAAAACCTCCGGCTTGAATGCCCTTGATAGCATCTAGCATCACAGGGAAAGAGGCAATCGCTGCTCCAGCCAGTGCAAAAAGATTGGCCAATTCTATTTGGCCAGCTCGAAACCAACTAATAAGAAAATGAGCCAGTATTAAAATAGAGCCGATAATGATAACAGTAAGCCTAAGCTTTAGGTTGCTTTGCGCGGGTTCGTAAGTGGGGGCATGCGGCTTGGTTTTTTCTACAGGGATCGAAGAGATTAGGGTGCTCATCTGATGGGTCTCTGATCATTGATTTGATTGCGCAATTTTTTGACTTGAGGGTCTATCCAAACCTGAAACTCACTGTTATTTCCCTTAGGTAATACCGTTACATTTTTAGCTTTAGCAAAGAATGCTTGAGATGCTTCAGCTTTTAGACGTTGCCAAACAACCTGTGGATGTTTGCTATATTCTTTGAGTATGGAAAGGAATGCATTGCTTTCGCCCTCTGCTTGAGCAATCACTTGATTGGCAAGAGCTGAGCTCTCTTTGCGAATACGGTAAGCTTCACTTTTAGCTCTAGAGATTTCTCGTGCTCGGTAGCTATTGGCCTCTTCAACTAGTGTTCTGGCTTTTACTCGAGCACTCGTGACATTGCGAAAGGCTTGTTTAACTTGCTCGGCAGGTGTTATTTCTGGTATTTCAAAAGCCAGTATTTGAATACCCAGGCCTAAATAGTTGGCCTCTTTTTGGATGTTTTGAGCTATTTCCTCTTTAAGCCTTTTCACGCCAGAAGATAAAACAGAATCGACATCCATACCTGCGATCGCTTCGGCAGATGCACTGTAACTGATCAACTTGAGAGTCTCTTGAGGGTCTAGGCATTGGACATGATAGTTTGCTGGATTAGCAATTTGGTATCTTAATACAAAGCGACATCTTACTATATTAGCATCTCCAGTAAGTGTGTAGCCGTCTTGGACTGGATGTAGTGTCGGACGGGCAATAGGAGTGGGGACATTCAAAGCTTTGGGTTTGTTTAGCCATTGAGTAAGAGCTATTTCATGTATTTTTTCTGTGGGTATTTTGGCAACGCGGTCTATGGGTTCTGGCAAAGTAAGCAGTAAGCCCGAGTGATGTATTTGTTCTTGCATCTTACCGAATCTAAACACCAAGGCTGTTTCATCTGGTTCGACTACGGTAATTCCAGAAGTCAGGTAAACCATTACAGCAATCAGTAAAGCAATTTTTAAGAAACGAACACTAGAACTAATGGCAGTGATCACAATACTTGTTGAATGGTGAGAAGAGCTCTGGATTTTTCTGATCTGCAGCTTCATAGCGTAATATCTACTCCTGGGTATCTGAGTTGGTAAATGTGGTGTTATTGAGCTGGCGAACTCCAGATGAATTCGAGTCTAAGATCAATACAGTTTGTTCATCCACGGAAGCTTTTAACAATTCAAGTTCTTTGAGGAATTGATAGAAATCTGGGTCCTTGCTATGAGCTTCAGCATAAATCTTAGCAGCTTGCGCTTCACCTCTACCTCTCTCTTCTTCAGCAAATTTTTTGGCCTGAGCAAGCATAGAAGATGCTTCGGTATCCGTTTCCGCTCTGATCTCGTCGGCAAGCCTTTCTCCCTCAGCTCGAAATTTAGCAGCGTACTGAGAACGCTCAGCCCGCATACGTTCGAAAACAAAGCGTGTATTAGATTCGGGTAATGCTAAGCGCTTGATACCTATGTTGAGAATCTCTACGCCGAAGGTTTCTTTTGCTCGGTTAACGACTAGCTGCTTAATCTCTTTCTCAATTTGTCTAATCTTCACTTCTTCTGGCGATGTAGAAACTAGCTGGTAAAAGTCATAGCCTCCCAGCACGCTGTTTCTGGCACTAGTGACTAAGCTATCTAATTTCTGTCGAGCATTATCTTGAGCGCCTAGGGACTTAAGAAATAACAGAGGATCTGATACTTTCCAAGCGACGTAAATAGGTAGGATGACATTACGCTTATCTTGAGTTAAAGCCTCAGATAATCTGATCTCGTAAGCATCTAGGCGTCTCTCGATGATATGTAGAGACTCGATAGGCCAGGGGAGACGAAAATGAAAGCCCGCTTGTTCCACCGTGCGAACAGGTTTACCCATACGGGTGACAACAACCGATTCATGTTGCTGCACCTGAAAGCTAAACATGGTCACAAGCATTAAAGTGACCACCAGTAAGATAATTAGCATACGACTTAGAGGTAGCTTAAGTATGATTTTATTTTTTTGTTTCATCATGATCACTTCCATTGGTGGGTTCTAAGATCCATAAGATATTCTGATGTCTCTCCTGGTTCCTTTAGCATGAGCATCTTGGCTGACTTACTTAAAACACTTTGTTGAGTGTCATAAAGAAGTTTGGATTCCATGAGGTACGAGCTTTTTTCATGCTGCTGTTGATTTAAAATGAAACGCTTCGCTTCACCTTCAGCGTGTAATTTTTGAGATTCAGCAAGTTGGGAGGCTTTTACTCTCATGCGGTTGGTTTGTTGCCCTGTTTGGGGAAGCACTTGTGCTTTATATGATTTAGCTTTTTCTATCAGAGCTAACTTTTCTTCTTCTGCACTGACAACTGCTTGGAATGCTGGGGCGACGCTTACTGGAGGATGGATATCTTTTAACCCCACAAAAAGGATTTCTAAACCTAATCCCAAGAGATTGCTTTGTTCCTGTAGACCCTCAGCGATTTCATTAGTAATATTTTCTCTGCTGGTTAGCATGATGTCAAAGCTGTCGCGATAGCTAGTCGATTCTAATAGCTTGCTGTAGGCTAAGTGTATCAAAGTTTTCTCTGGAGATTGAGAATGAGTTAAGTAAGCAACTGGGTCACTGATGTTATAGTAAATGGGTACGTTAATACTTAAAAGGGCATTGCCACCTTCTACAAGTAGGTTGTATTCACCTTCGAAGTGTTTTTCGTTCCATAAAACTGCCGTTCCCAGATCTTGTTCGAATCCCAAGGAGATAAATCGTGTCTCTTCTGTTTTAATCTTTTTGATACTTCCAAAGGGCCAAGGATTACTGACGGCTAAACCAGGCTCCATGGGCTCTGCCTGGTAACGACCAAAATGCACTCTTACTCCTTTACTATCATAAGGAATGACAGTAAAAGAAGTTGATAACCAAGTAACGAGGATTGCCCCAAGAATAGCCCATTCAAGTTTCCCTTGTAGCATCTTTAATGCGGGTATTTCCTCTAACTCAATTCCATAGCTTTCCTCTATTTGTTTTCGTAAATTTTTCCAAGGTGCTCCATACTTAAATAAAAATTCTAAAGTATAAACCTTACCATCTAAGCTAGTGGTCTCTTTTAAGGTATCGGGTTGGTACCATCTACCTACAAGCCTTATTATGCGCTCAATGGAAATGGCGGCGATGGTACTTCCCAAGAAAACGCAAACTACCTGGCTGAAATCGATTTGAGCATATAGCCAAAGAGCAGCGATGAGAGCAGTTCCCAAACTACTAACCAATGTCCAATATCCCAAATACTTCATATGGGCGAGGGACTGTTGGCCGGTTTCTCTTTCTAAAGCAGCAACGAATTGATTGAGAAAATGCTGTGCAAATGCCAGTCCAATGACCATCAGCAAAGCTAATCGAAGTAAATTGACCTGCTCTTGCCACGCTTTGCCTAAATTTAAATGAACCAGTGCCAAGATCAACAAACCGGAAGATAAGATTGGGATGATTTGCAGTGTAACTCTGAAAGAATCCCCTAAAAATGAGCGAATACTTTTACCACGTCTTCCAGTTTTTGCCTCATCTGCCTGGTCGGATTTAAAGTGGACGCTGTCTAATTTTTTAGGCCCTATGCGAAATATAACCTCATATATTGCTAAGAAACATACCCAGAGGTTCATAAGTCCTAAATAATAAAGAAGATTCCATTGCAAGGCGCTGGCTAGCGTAATATGAAGCACAGAGCTTGCAAACGATACGACTTCCAACCATCTATAGATTGATAGCGTAGGCCATTCGCTCTTACTTAGTTCTTTGAGATTTAATTTCTGATGCATCTTTAACCAGAACTATTCGTATAAACTAATTAGACAAAATAATAAATCTATTTAATAAAATTAATAGGTAATAAATTTCAATTTGCTAAAAAGATCATTAGTTATAGGAACGATGAGTTACATTTTAACAACGCCTGTTTGTAGCAGATATTCTCAATAACGTCATCGTGAAATTCTCTCAATTAATCGGCATAAAAATCTGAGGTCTATTTGAATAAAAAATTAAACATCCATTTTGTCATACCTAGGTTCAAACGGTGTATACAAGGGGATCCAAGTATCATGGGTCTGCGCACAGATCTTTAGAGGCATTCAATGGTCAAGTAAGAGTATAGACAGGTTGTATGAAGCACCATGGCCTATTCATCAGAAAATGTATGTGGAATTATTAAGCATCACTAAAGCCATATGCTGATATAGACATTTGGAGATCCCCGCAAGATCTCGATCTCAAAGAAACATCGAGTCATCTCGGAAGACAATCCCTCAATGCATCTTGATCGGATCTCCTAGCTAGTCGATTGGACTTTTTGATATCTGTTGCAAATTCGATTGTCATACGGGTTGAAACGAGTCGAATTGAGAAAGGGTCAAAAAACATATACAGTTAGTCCCAAAAATTCTGGATTTGGAGGTATTAGAAAATTGTGTTAGCGTCTTGATATGATACAGATCAAAGCGCCAAATGCAGCTGTAATAGGAAGTGGTTTCGGTGGCTTAGCGGCGGCCATCCGATTGCAGGCTAAAGGATATGAAACAACACTGTTTGAAATGCGCGATCAACCAGGAGGCCGAGCATATGTTTACAAGGACCAAGGCTTTACCTATGACGCTGGACCTACCATTATAACAGCGCCTTTTCTAATTGATGAGCTTTTTGAGTTAACAGGTAGGGATCCACAAGATTATATTAAAATTGTTCCTAACGATCCTTTTTACAGGATCTACTTCGAAGACGGAAGGACTTTTGATTACACTGGTAGCGAGGACAGGATGTGCCAGGAAATCGCAAAATTCAACCCCAACGATGTGGAACCCTACAAGCGTCTGGTGGCCAAGACCAAAGACATTTTTGATAAAGGCTTCACGGAATTAGCGGATGAACCTTTTTCTCATTTTACCGATATGTTGCGAGTAGCACCTGATCTTGTGCGTTTGCGCTCGGATCAGTCGGTATACAAACTTGCTTCTTCTTACATCAAGGATCCTCAAGTCCGACAAGTCCTGAGCTTTCATCCTCTGTTAGTTGGAGGCAACCCTTTTCGCAGTTCTTCCATTTATGCGATGATTCAATATTTGGAGCGCAAGTGGGGGGTTCATTTTGCTATGGGGGGAACAGGCGCTCTAGTAAATGGTTTTGTCAAGTTGTTTGAAGACATGGGTGGGACATTAAGACTTGATTCCAAAATAACTAAAATAGAGGTGGAGGAAGGGCATGTTCGAGGCTTAGAGGTTAATGGGGATGAAACATTTGCGACCGACTTAGTTGTATCCAATGGCGATGTGTCTAACACTTACCAAAAATTGGTTGCTCCGGAACATCGCAAGAAATGGACTGACACCCGCCTAAAGCGTATGAAGTACAGCATGGGCTTATTCCTCATTTATTTTGGAACAAATCGGACATACCCAGATATCCCTCATCATTCGATTATTCTCACCAAACGTTACCAGGAGCTGATCGAAGATATTTTTGACCATAAGATCTTAGCTGATGACTTCTCTCTTTACTTACATGCACCGACCCGAACGGATCCATCGTTAGCACCTGATGGGCATGAATGTTTCTATGTCCTGTCACCCGTTCCTCATTTGGGCGGGGACATCGATTGGGAAAGTGAGAAAGAACGCTATGCTGAATCCATTTTAGAATCCTTAGAGACGATTTGTCCTGATTTGCGTAAACATATCGTAAGCAAGATTATCAAAACTCCGGTAGACTTTGAACAAGATCTAGATGCCTACCTAGGCAATGCCTTTCAATTTGAGCCTGTGTTAACACAAAGTGCCTGGTTTAGGCCTCACAATGTTTCTGAGGATATCAAAGGCTTGTTTTTGGTTGGTGCAGGTACCCATCCTGGTGCAGGTGTCCCAGGGGTCCTTTCGTCTGCCAAATTACTGGAAAAAGTCATCCCTGACGCCCCCGAAAGAGATGCCCAGAGAAAATTAGAGACCGTTGCTTAAGACTATCTGCGAAACGTCTTTTTTATTGAGTTCTCATCGGGACTAGGGTTCGGAATCAGTGGATCTTTTAGTTGGTTGTCGTGTTCTTTTTTCATTCTATCCCAGGTGGAAGATTTATATGGCGATTGGCGAGAGGGGGAAGGAGGTTGCTTTTTTGGCGAGACCATAGTCCGTGTGTCACTTTCCTCTGTTTCAATAGGTCCGGTTAGTTGATTGTCTGAAAGTCGCTTAGTGATCTCATTGAATTGTTTCGTAATACTAGCTTTCTCGGCGTAACTGAGATGCAACTTTACCTCACCTACTTCGACTTCATCATCAGGGGTGACAACATGCCTTTTAATGCGAACGCCGTTAATTCTTGTTCCATTAAATGACTCTAAGTCTTCAATGATTATTTCATTTTTCTCGATCAAGAAATTGCAGTGCCTGATGGAAACCGTGACATCGGGTATGGAAATATCACATGTCAAGCGGCGACCAAGAGTTGTTTTCTCAGGAAGCAGCAGAAAAGTCTCTCCCTCTAGTGAGCCTTTATCAATATGAACCATAATCGAACAGTGTTTTAGATCACGGATCTCTTTATGAGGTCTTGTAATCATAGCAGTCTCGCGAATCACCCCTTTATTAATGTTTTGGGATAGTGCAGCTTCTGCTTCTATAACATAGTTGATGGGGATCTTCATGCTCTCATTTTCCGGCAGCAGGCCCTCTTGCCATTCCCAAACTGCATCTTTCAAAGCGAATAGACGCAACAGCGAATGGTAGCCCTCTTCCAGTGCTCCATGATCGTTTTCAGCATAAGAGTGAATAACATGCGCGTCTTTCAAAAAGATCATACCTCTGTAATGAGACTCCTCTAAATACAGTACTCCTTCGGCACAATCCGCGGCAAGTTTCTCAAGCTGCTGAATGACTTGTCCCTTTCCAGTCACCTATGTAGTGATCGTCCAACTTGTTATGAAATTAGGCTAAAAAATTATTTTTTTTCGTAAGTGAAAAATCTTCCCCTGTCTAATGGGTTTCTTAATGATTTTGCACAGACCGTGATAACACTTAAGCAAGGTTGATCTTTCCCATAGCCATTTGTTGGATGACTTCGGGCAATAATTGGTGCTCTTGCACCTGTATGCGTTGATGGAGACTTTCGGGCGTATCGTCTTCTAAAATCGGAACTTTTTGCTGAGCGATAATTGATCCACCATCCAAGACTTCATTGACCCAGTGAACAGAGCAGCCCGATTCTTTTTCTCCCGCTAGCAATGCTTGTTTCCAAGCTTCTAGCCCTTTGAATTTGGGCAAGAGGGAGGGGTGTACATTAATAATGCGGCTGGGGAACGCTTCCAGCAGTGGGGACTTCACGACTCTCATGAAACCTGCTAGTACTACAAGTTCAACCCCTGCTTCGATTAATTGCTCAGCTAATTCAGTCTCTATCTCAGTCTCTAACTTTGTCTTAAATTGGCTCCTAGGCGTTGCATAAGTCCGGAGATTTCGATTCTTGGCCTCTGAGAGAATGGGAGCATCTGCTAAATCCGTGGCCACCAATTGGATAGTGGCGTTCACCTTGCCAGCATGGATAGCATCGTATAAGGCAACAAAATTAGAGCCTCGGCCGGAACCGAGTATACCCAGACGAAGGGGAGGGGAAGTATCACTTTTCAAAGCGCGTATTCTCTCAAATTAGGCTTTCATTTTTGCCACGATATTCGTCGTAGATTTACCAGGCACTAATGGCAGGATCACGATTTCTCCGCCGTGGGAACGAATGATTTTCACCTCACCCTGGTCCAGGTCATCAACCGAAAGGTAGTCACCTCCCTTAGTGTAAATGTCTGGCTGCACGATATCGAGAAAATCATGGCAGCGCTTGCCGCTAAAAAGAGTCACCGCATCTACCGCCTTTAAACTGACCAATATTTCTGCGCGATCGTTCTCATGGTTGATTGGTCGCGTGGGGCCTTTTAGTTCTTGCACCGAGGCATCGTCATTGATTCCCACCACAAGCAAATCCCCGAGGGCTTTCGCTTCGGATAGGTATCTGACATGTCCCAGATGCAGAATGTCGAAACAGCCATTGGTAACCACCAGCTTTTTGCCGGACTGGCGAACTTCATGCCGCCATTTGGGCAATTCGGGGGTAGGTATAATATTGGGTGTTACAAGCATTTTTATTGACCGTCTCTAATCAACCAGCAATCTCCTAGGCAGTGCAATCCGAAAATGAAAAATTTAATGAAATGAAATCTAAGTTCGCCTCTCTTATAATCCATGGCTAGGATTTTCAAAGTGAAATGATGTTAGAAGATTTAGGAGCAATATTGTATGGATTGGTTCTTTTCGGATTATCCCTTTATGGAGCGCATCGATTTTGGTTGGTAGGGCAGTATTTGATACAGCGCCATCGTTCGGTGGTGGCAAAAGGCACATTCGCTAGCTTGCCCAAGGTCACTGTCCAACTTCCAATATTCAATGAAAAATATGTCGTTGAACGACTACTCGAGGCAGTGGCTGAGCTTGATTATCCACAAAACCTTCTTGAAATTCAGCTCCTAGATGATTCAACGGACGAAACGCAAAAGATTGCTGAGGCTAAGATCCTGGAACTGCAAAAGCGCGGGCTCGATGCAGTTCATATACACAGGGAAAATCGTCAGGGCTACAAAGCTGGAGCTTTAGGAGAAGGGCTACGCGTGGCTAAAGGAGAGTTCCTGGCAATTTTTGATGCGGACTTCTTACCGTCGAAAGACATCTTGCTCAAAACCATTCACCACTTCGTTGATCCTGAAGTGGGTATGATTCAGACTCGTTGGGGACATATCAATCGGCACTACAATTTCTTGACTCGTATGCAGGCTCTTTTGTTGGATGGCCATTTGCTCATAGAGCAAACAGTTAGAAATAGAACCGGACGTTTTTTTAACTTTAATGGTACTGCGGGAGTTTGGAGAAAGACCGCTATCCAAGAGGCCGGCGGATGGCAACATGACACACTCACTGAGGATTTAGACCTAAGCTATCGAGCACAGCTCAAGGGTTGGAAGTTTGTTTTTCTGCCCCATCTTATTACCCCCGCAGAACTTCCTGTAGACATGAATTCATTTAAGACACAGCAACACCGTTGGGCCAAAGGGGCGGTTCAAACATGTAAAAAACTCTTGCCAACAATCTGGCGTAGTCCTGTTACCCTTAAAATAAAGATGGAAGCTACTTTTCATCTTACCGCTAATATAGCTTACCTGTTATTGGTTATAATGGCTTTGCTTATGCGACCTGGATTGTCCTATTTTGATCAATTCTTAGATGGTGCTATTTACCTTGATCTATGTGTCTTTGTCTTAGCAACATTCTCCGTACTGCTTTTTTACGGAGTTGTTTTATGGGAATTAAAAGTTTCTTGGTGGAAAAAGGTGCTTTATCTGCCTTCGCTGATGGCGATTGGTATTGGCCTTTCCATCAACAACGCCAAAGCTGTCATGGAGGCTCTTCTTAATTATACCACCGGCTTTAGCAGAACACCCAAATATGGCATTACCAACAAGGACCAAACATGGAAAAGGAAGAGTTATATTTCCTCGGGCTCATTGCTTTGCTTGGTCGAGGTTGCAGTTGCTTTGTCTTATATTTACTATGTGGCTTTTGCCTTGCAACAACAACTCTGGTCTTCCTTGCCTTACTTCTTGTTTTTCATGATGGGTTTTAGCTATGTGGCTTTCTTATCCCTTTGGCAGAAAACACAGTGTTATTTCCATAGATCTTAAGCTATTTGCTTGGATCAAGGGGCAGTGCTCCTAGAATCTCTTCCCTGGGGGTTAGCATCAACTGTCTGGTTGGTTTCATTTCTCTAATATCATCTGGTAGTTAAGACAGTGGAACTCTATCGTCATAACCAGTTGATGGGAAAACAGGGAGGCTCACCTTACTTGTGGAAAGGCAGTCACGGGAAACTACAAGGCTTACTCGGAGGAACCTACAAGCTAAAGCTGGGGGCTACCGATAATCAAGGAGCCACCACGCAGGCCACCAAAAATTTGATCGTTAAGCTTAAAAAAACCAAAAAGCGTTGAGCATGGAGTCTGCTTGGATCAGAGAGTTCATGAAGTATAGATGGTTTGTTTACCCTGGACAACCCGATTGAATCGGGTTGTAATATGAAGAAGGGTTCATCCAGATTACCGCATCCATTCTGTCATCCTCTGGTTCGATCTCAGGGTAAGGTCATGTCGATCGAGCGGAGAAAAGACTGTGGGTGGTCATAAGTGTACTTTTGTTCTCCTTTTCGCTAGAAATCAGGCTGTCTATTTGCTTACCAGAAATACCAATTCTGGCTATACAAGACATAGATACCGAGAGCGAGGTTGGTAATGGCATGAGCTAAAATGACATCGCCTAATGTTTTGGTGCGAATAAACCACCAACCAAATAAAGCTCCTACAATGAATGCGACGCCAACTTCTACATGAGCAGCAACGAATAAACCTGTTGTGATCCAAAAAGAGGCATGAGTATATTGTCCAAGTGGGACCGCTTCAAAATCCTCTTTAATTATGAAGCGTTGAACAAAACCTCTCCATAGAACCTCTTCCATAATCGGAACGACCAAAACAGCTCCAAGCATTCTAAAAACAATGAGACCCAAAGCAATCTGAGTCTCTTCAAAAGTCTCATAGGGTTTGAACCCACTGGTTTCTTGATCAATCCCGTAAGAGGGTAGATAATCAAAAAGCCCAACCCAAATAATAAAGCCTATAATTCCGATTCCAATCGATTGAAGAGGCGCTTTAAATTTCATGGATGGATACTTCTTCCAGCAGTAAAGGATCAAAAGTCCAACCACTAATGTCTTAATGGGATAGGTAGCATATACGGCATGTTCATGGATGCCATCGAGGATCATGAAAAGCATCCAGAGGGCAAAGGGAGCGGCGAAGGGAAAAATGGGGTGAGAAGTTAGTTTCTTTAGTAACATGTAATCTATTCATGGGTTATGGTTTAGACTGACATACAATCATTGACTGGCTATCAGGCATTTGCAACCTAGCTGGTCACATGGCCAAGTCACGTTTCTTTTTTAACCCGCATGATGCCATAGAAGTTATGCGGAGACGTATAAAGGGTAATGAACTGCACTGGTTTATACAGTTTTGGCTTTCTAGGCCTGCTGATAAATTTTTCTCCTTTCAACGCCTTCGGCTACTGAGTGTTGCATTAGCTAATATATCAAATGAAAAAACCTGACTATTTCTCGAGTTCATGTATGTTTTTGCATTCGGGTAAAAAGGTTTGGAAAATGAGCAGCAAAGACTTCCAAGCAAGCTCCTCAGTGCACCAGTGAGCCAGAAGCTGGGCAGTGACTTGGAGTCAAAAGAAGTGTGTTCATTGCTTGGTATGCCGACAAGTGCCCAAGCATATGCTATATCCATGTGGCACCAAGACAGAGCCGATGACGGCACAACTTTACTGGTTGTGGATAGCATAAGAAAACAAGAGGAGATTGCTAGTGACTTAGAAGCTTGGGGATCAAAGGTTCTCTTTATTCCAGAAGTGGAAAGTTTCTCTCAAGAAAGTTCCATAGACCCTGATTTACTATCTGAACGCCTAGCTGTCCTCAAGGAGCTGGCAAATTCAGGAAAAAAATTGGTCCTTGTTACGGAAAAGGCTTTGAGGCAATCGGTTCCATCATTAGCCACTATCAGTCGTTCAGCTTTGTCTATCAGATCACAAGAGAACATAGAGATGGAAGATCTCAAAGAAAAGCTCTTGCATTGTGGTTACATTCAAGAGCACCAAGTCGCGACTCGTGGTCAATTTAGCCAGCGCGGAGGCATATTAGATGTCTTTAGTTGGGACTCAGATTACCCAGTCCGATTTGAATGGTTCGGCAGTGAAGTGGATTCGATTCGCTATTTTAATCCGGAGGATCAATTGACTTTTAAGCCGACTGATTTCGCTTCTGTTCTATTAATCGATCCTAGCTCAGAGCATGAACAGAACACTTCGCTTGGGAAATTTATCGGAGCAATTTACAAGACCATGTATCTCTCTGATAGTGAAGAAAAAGAAATGGAGCCTTTAGCATTAGCAGATCAATTCTTTGCCCATGATTTTTTACAGCGCCCGGTAGCGGATCAGGTTTTGCAAGAAAATCGCAAGCAGTTGCTGCTAGAATATTTGGAGGATTGGCTCTGTGAAGATTGGGAGGTCTGGGTAGGTTGCAGAAATGAAGGTGAGGAGCAGAGGCTCATAGAGTGGCTACATGAATCTCAAACAAAGGGATATCTCGCGCAGGCCTTAGAACATCAAGATAAGAAACTTCGCTTTTTTCGAAGTCCTTTGCTAAGGGGTTTCGGTTGGCCTGAGGGAAAGCTGATCGTTCTAACGGATGCTGAAATATTCGGGCGCTATCAAACCTTGAGATCACTACGCAAGAAAGAATTACTCAACCGTGTGAAGCGCCGGCAGCAACAAATAGAATTTACGGAGCTCTCAGACGGTGACTATGTGGTCCATATGGAATATGGCATTGCCCTTTATGGTGGAATAGAGGAAATGCCTAATGAGCGCGGCAGAAATAGGCAAGTCGTCGTGTTGATTTTTGCGGAGGGAGCAAGGCTTTATGTACCCGTTGAGCAATCCTTTCTCATTTCCAAGTATGTTGGCGTAGGAAAAAAGCACCCCGTTTTGGATAGCTTAGGTGGCAATCGTTGGGACCGTTCTAAGAAGCGTGCAGAAAAAGCTATTATGGACTACGCCGCATCTCTTCTGAAACTTCATGCCGAGAGAGAAACGTTAGAAGGATTCCCATTCCCAGTAGATAGTGAATGGCAACATGAGTTTGAAAATGCCTTTTTATATGAAGAAACTCCAGACCAGTTAGCAGCCATTGAAGCAACAAAAATGGATATGGAATCCAAACAACCCATGGATCGCTTGATTTGTGGTGATGTTGGATTTGGAAAAACAGAAGTAGCCATCCGGGCCGCATTTAAGGCTGTTATGGGCGGTAAACAAGTAGCTTTTCTAGCCCCTACGACTGTGCTTGCTCAACAACATTATCAAACACTTCTTGAGCGGATGGCAGATTATCCGATTACCATCGGTTGCTTGAGTCGTTTTCGTTCGCGAGCAGAACAGCGTGCTACCGTTAAAGATTTAGCTTCGGGTAAAGTAGATATTGTCGTGGGAACACATCGCCTTACTTCAAAAGATGTCTCCTACAAAAATCTTGGTCTGGTGATTGTCGATGAAGAGCAGCGCTTCGGGGTGAAACAAAAAGAGAAATTCAAGGAAATGTTTCGTCTCATTGATGTGCTTACGCTTTCTGCCACTCCAATCCCTAGAACTCTATATCTATCCCTCATGGGGGCACGTGACATGAGCACAATAGAGACAGCACCTCCGAATCGCTTGTCTGTAGAAACGACTATCACAGGTTATGATGAGCCTTTGATTCGCAAGGTGATACTACGAGAATTGGCCAGAGAGGGTCAGGTGTATTTCTTGCACAATCGCGTCAAGACTATTGAGAGTATGGCCAAGAAAATTGAACTGTTAGCTCCCGATTGCAGAGTACTCGTTGGTCATGGACAAATGGACGAGAAGCAATTAGAGGACGTTATGAATCAGTTTGTCCAAGGTGAAGCAGACGTTCTAGTGGCCACCACCATCATCGAGAGTGGGATCGATATTCCCAATGCGAACACTATTATCATCGATCGAGCAGATCGTTTTGGTTTGGCTGACTTGTATCAACTAAGAGGGCGAGTGGGTAGGGGGCAAAATCGTGCTTACGCGTTGCTTCTCCTACCCAGGGATTTGGTGAAAGGTGATGCCGGTAAACGTGTTCAAGCCATTCGTCAGTATACTCAGCTGGGGTCAGGTTATAAAATTGCCATGCGTGATCTGGAGATCCGAGGGGCAGGAAACCTTTTGGGAACTGCTCAAAGTGGTCATATTATAGCCATAGGCTTTGATCTTTATTGCAAACTTCTACGTAAAGCGGTTGCCGTTCTCAAGGGAGAAGCTCGGGCCGAAACCCAGGAGATGAGTTTAAGTCTGGATTTCATTGCCATGGGCGAAGAAAGTGCAGAAATTGCACAGCAACAGGCAAGATTGACACAAGGCTACATGTCTGACATCAAATGGAGGATGGAAGGTTATCGAGATTTGGCTGAACTTGACAGCGTGCAGCAGTGGCTGGATCTACGCGAAAAGTGGAAAGACCGTTTTGGAAGATGGCCAGAGGAGGTCGAATGTCTCCTTCAAGTTTATAAAATCAAGGTCTTAGGTCAGGAGGCAGGTTTTACGCGCCTGGAGGCTAAGGGCGAGAAATTAATGGTCCGAAAAGGGGCTGATTTTGTTATGATAGATAACAAGTTTCCTCGCTTGACCAAAGTCAAGCCTAAAGATAAACTTAAAGAGGTTGAAAAATGGATAAAATCACTCGCATTACGTTGATAATTAGTAGCTTACTTTATTTGGTAGTAACAGATGGTTATGCTCAAGTAAAGAGATCGGACGGTATCGCTGCTGTAGTAAATGATCAAGTTATTACCTATAGTGAAGTTAGAAAGCTGGTCGAGAATAGAGAAAAAGATCTCAGAAATCGTTATGCATCTGATGAAGAGTTCGCGCGTCTCGTCGAAGAAGCAAGGTTGAAAACCTTGCGTTCTTTGATCGAGAGAGAGTTGATCATACAAGATTTTCATGAAAAAGGGTTCTTCTTGCCTGATAACGTGATTGAGGACGAATATCAAAGGAGAATTACTCAACGGTGGGGTGGAGATAGAAAACAATTCATCAGAACATTACAAGCTATGGGTCAAACTGTTTCTGAATTCAAGCAAGGTATTCGAGAGGAAATGATTGTTGGGAGCATGCGTTCTCAGAATGTTCAATCCTCTGTTATTATTTCTCCTTATCAGATAGAACAACATTATCAAGAGAACATCAGAGAATTCTTACAGCCTGAGCAAATTAAGTTAAGAATGATTTTATTGCGCAAGGGATTGTTCACCGAAAAGCGTAAAGACCCTATAACAGGTGAGATGCAGGCAGTTGATCCTCAATTTTTGATTGCCAAAGAACTATTGCAAAAAATTCAAACGGGCTCAGATTTCGCAAGCTTAGCTAAAGCTTACTCGGATTTACCGACTAAATCGAAGGGCGGGGCCGTTGGATGGCTAACCGAGGATACTTTACGCAAAGAACTTTCTCAAGTTGCCTTCAGCTTAAGACCTGGACAGAACAGTGATATCATCAAGACTCCGGAAGGTTATTACATCTTACAAGTTGAAGATCTCCGAAAAGCAAGAGTGACGCCTCTTGCTGAAGTCAGGGAATATATCGAAAGAGAGCTCGAGAATAGTGAGAAGAGCCGACTCGAGCAAGAATGGTTAGATAGCTTGCGAGCTAAGGCCTATATTAAAATGTTCTTTTAATTAGCCTCCCCATCATCACTATCCATGTCTCAGCCAAAAGTTATTGGTGTTACCCTGGGTGATCCAGGTGGCATAGGCCCGGAGATTATCGAACAGGGCCTATCACTGCTGAAACCAAAAAAAAGCATTTCCTATCGCATCATAGGTACAGCCGGAAAATGTCGACCTGGAAATCTGAATAGAGCATCGGCCCAAAAAGCATTGGCTGCTTTGAATACATCGGTAAAGCTTTTGAAAAGAGGAGAGATTCACGCGGTAGTCAATGCACCCGTAGCAAAACATTCCCTGCATCAGATTGGTTTTACTTTCCCGGGCCAAACTGAATTTTACGCTCGGGCGTTTGGGCTGAAAAATGAAGAGGTTACCATGATGATG
Organism: Verrucomicrobiota bacterium; assembly: GCA_039192515.1. Taxonomy (NCBI): domain Bacteria; kingdom Pseudomonadati; phylum Verrucomicrobiota; species Verrucomicrobiota bacterium. The sequence goes on from JBCCXA010000039.1 coordinate 17,879, forward strand.
ACTTCCAGTAAGTTAAAAGTCTCATTGGTTACGACGCATTGCTCACTTCAAGAGGCGATAAAAAGTCTCAGCAAAAAACAAATCAAGGCTACAGTCAGGAGAACAGTAGCCATTTTGAACCGTATGAAGGTTACTAAGAAGCGCATCGCTATTTGTAGTCTCAATCCTCATGCCGGGGAAGAAGGCCTATTTGGTCAAGAGGAAAGCAAAGTGATAGCACCAAGCATTCAGGCTTTATCAGGCCAGTACCCAGACTTCGAGATGAATGGGCCATGTGTGCCGGATGCAATATTTAGGCAAGCTATGAAAGGAGAATTTTCGGCCGTGGTATGTATGTATCATGATCAGGGTTTGATACCCTTTAAGCTGGCGGCATTTGAACAAGGTGTTAATCTAACGCTTGGTTTACCCTTCTTGCGCTGCTCACCTGATCACGGCACTGCGGTAGATATTGCTGGTAAGGGGGTAGCAAGTCCTAGAAGCTTTATGTCTGCATGTCGCCTAATGGAAAGACTTTTACGATGATTGTTTCTGCTCAGAGAACAGACCTAGATAAGGTTCAATTTATTCAGTCGCGAATGCCTGAGAGTGGTCTCTTTGCTGAAAAAAACTGGTTGATTTCACCTGAGCCATTTGCACTGAGCGGTGAGCAATTGGAGTCTTTACAGAAGCTGGGAGACCGTTTACATGTCTTCGCGCAAGCCTGTAACTTGCTCTACAGGCAGAGTTGCGAAGGTAAGGCCCCAAGTTGGATTGCAGAGTGGCTAGATGCAGGAAAACCACAGGAGCTTGTAGAAATTTCTAGAAGTAAGGCATTAAAAAATCAATTACCTGTTCTTATTCGTCCTGATTTGATCTTAACAGAAAATGGATGGGCTTTGACGGAAATTGATTCTGTCCCGGGTGGTGTAGGACTAACCGCTTGGCTCAATCAAGTATACAGCCAATTGGGCTATGATCCGATTGGTGGGGAACACACTATGGTAGATACAGTCCAACGGCTTTTTTCTCACCACCATTGTGTCATATCACAAGAGGCTAGTGATTACCGGCCAGAATGGGAATGGTTACTGGGTAAAGAAAATGTCTATGATGCAGAAAGCTATCAATATGGCGATAAACCCGTATATCGCTTTTTTGAAAATTTCGACTGGGAGTCACTCGAAGAACTAAGGACTTCTTGGAGTGCTGATAGGCAAATAACGCCTCCACTTAAACCGTTTATGGAAGAGAAGCTGTGGCTAGCACTTTTCTGGATAAAACCGCTAGAATCTTTTTGGATTAGAGAACTAGGCCGCCGCTATTGGACAGACTTACAAAAAATTATTCCCTACAGTTGGGTGGTGAATCCTGACCCCCTACCTCCTTATGCCGTGTTGCCTCAATTGAATGTTCAGAGTTGGAACGAAGTCGGTCAGTTTTCTCAAAAACAGCGAAACCTTATTTTGAAAATATCTGGCTTTTCAGCGTTGGCTTGGGGGTCCCGTGGAGTTTTACTTGGTTCGGATGTAAGTGGTGAAGTTTGGAAAGAAGCCATTCACAAAGCGATGGATTCCTTTTCCACGAATCCATACATTGTCCAAGAATTTAAGAAAGGACAGTCTTTTGAAGTTTCTTATTGGGATGAGCCCAGCAATGCTTTTAAGAACATGAAGGGAAGGGTAAGAATCTGTCCTTACTATTTTATCGAAGAAAATAAGTCTCATCTAACAGGGGCCATGGCCACCATTTGTCCTTTAGATAAAAAGCTTATTCATGGCATGCAAGATGCCATTATTACACCTGTATGCGCAACGACTTGAAGGCTGATTGAAAATCACCAATATTCCACAGGAATACGCATAAACCTTTGTAAATCCTTCTGAGTTTAAACTTTACAACCTTTGCCAATTGATTAGGTTAATCTCTACAATGTGTTATGATGGTTAAGAAACTTTTACATACCAGGTACCGAGTTAACGACTTGGATAAAACCGTAGCATTCTATGAAAAAGTATTGGGCTTAGAAGTAATCAAAAGACACGAATCTCCTCGTGGCTCTAAACTCGTTTTTCTCAAAACCCCGAATAGCGATGAAGAAATAGAGATTTGCTATTTTCCAGACAGTGGACCTGTGGAAGTGCAGGCTGATTTGACGCATTTAGCTTTTGAGGTAGAAGACATCGAAGCCTTTGCTAACCATGCAGCCGCACAAGGTTACCCTCTAAGTGATGGTCCTACTGTCTCTAAAAGTTCAGGGAGTATCTTTGGTTTTGTAGATGCTCCTGAAGGCTATGAAATCGAGCTAATTCAAAGAGCAAGGTGATCGTCAGGACAAAATACCATGGTTAGAAATGATAGCAGGTCTCTTATTATTGCTCCCTCAATTCTAGCGGCAGACCGCGGATACTTTTTCGACGAGGCCAAGCGTGCTGCAGAGAGTGGAGCAGATTGGCTCCACGTAGATATCATGGATGGACATTTCGTTCCCAACATCTCCTTTGGGGTTGATTTCGTTCCTACATTCCGTAAAGCAGTAGGCGGATTAATTCTTGATGTTCATCTCATGATTGAGCAGCCTGATCGATACGCTAGGAGTTTTATCGAAGCTGGAGCAGATATCTTAACAGTTCACCTTGAAGCCAGTCATGAAGTGGAAAAAACAATTACTATTATTCATGATATGGGGTGCAAAGTTGGGCTTGCCATCAACCCCTTAACCGAGCTTCAACATGCTCTACCTTTGCTGCACCGAATTGATCTTCTGCTCTGTATGACTGTCAATCCAGGATTTGGTGGACAACCATTTATCATCGAAGTTTTGGAGAAGGTTCGCCTGGCTCGTGCATATTGTGATCAACATAACCTAGAGGTTGATATTCAAGTGGATGGAGGCGTCAACATGATCACTGCAGGACCTTCCGTAACGGCTGGAGCAAACGTTCTTGTTGCCGGAACAGCTTTATTCAAAGAAAAAGATATGGCCGCAGCAGTTATGGAAATGCGCTCCAAGGCCACAGAAGTCTCATCAGCCGGCTAGAGACTTTTAGTACAACAACTTATTTCTGGTGAAAACCACTTTCTTCTAGCTGGCATTCATGCCATATTTTCAACTCTCAATTTATGTCCACCGAGCTTATAAGAAATTTTTCGATCATCGCACATATTGATCACGGTAAGACAACCTTGTCGGACCGGCTCTTGCAAAGCACGGGGACCGTGGAACTGCGTGAATTACAAGAGCAAATGCTTGATTCCATGGATCTTGAGCGTGAACGCGGAATTACTATTAAGGCTCACCCCGTCACCATGGCTTATAAAGCTAAAGATGGCAAAACCTATCGTCTCAACTTGCTGGATACCCCCGGACATGTTGATTTTAGCTATGAGGTATCTCGAAGCCTCTCTGCTTGTGAAGGCGCTATTCTCATAGCAGATGCTGCTCAAGGAGTAGAGGCTCAAACAGTGGCCAACGTCCATCTCGCTCATAAACAAGACTTAACCATTGTTCCAGTTATCAATAAAATTGATTTGCCTAATGCGGACATTCCCGGAGTACAAGAACAGCTTGAGGAGATTTTGGCTATCCCTGCTGATGAGACGATACCTGCTAGCGCGAAAACGGGTTTAGGTGTAGAGGATATCTTAGAAGCAATTATTGAACGTGTTCCTCCACCTAATGAGCCAAAGGACGAATGCTTGCGCTGCTTAGTCTTTGATTCTGTCTTCGATTCATATCGCGGCGTCATTTGCTACATACGAAATTTCAGTGGGCATATTGAACAGGGAGATGCAGTTACCTTCATGCAAGCTGGGCAAAAGTATGAAGTCAAAGAAGTAGGCATTTTTACCCCGAAAATGCTCAAGACAGATAAATTGGGGCCTGGGGATACTGGCTATGTCATTGCCAATATCAAAAGTGCATCTGATGTTAAAATTGGTGACACTATCACCCACTCAGTGAAAGGAGCTGCCGAACCCCTGCCTGGTTTCCAAGAAATTCACCCACTTGTTTTTTCTGGAATTTACCCCATCAATACCTCCGATTTTGAAAAGCTAAAACTGGCCATGAATAAATTGAAACTTAACGATGCCGCACTGACCTTTATAGCAGAGAGTTCTGTGGCTTTAGGTTTTGGGTTCCGCTGTGGCTTTCTCGGCCTACTTCATATGGAGATTATCCAAGAGCGTCTGAGGCGTGAATTTGATATGGATATCATCTCCACATATCCCAGTGTCATTTACCATGTCTACAAGACCAATGGAGAAATGCTCGAAGTTGATAACCCAACTAAACTTCCGGACCCATCGGTTATTGACCGCATTGAAGAGCCTACAGTTAACGCAATCATTCTCTGCCCAAACGATAATATTGGAGACATGATGCAAATGATTATGGACCGCAGGGGTATCTGTGAGAATACGGAGACCATAGACCATAGGCGTGTTAGCCTCACGGTAAACCTCCCGCTTAATGAAATCTTGGTTGACTTTAATGACCGGATAAAGAGTATGACACGAGGCTACGGCTCCATGGACTATGAGCATGGGGAATATAAGCCCTCAAAGCTTGTGAAACTAGATATGTTAGTCAATGGAGAACCTATGGATGCATTCTCTAGTATTGTCCACACAGATAAAGCAGCTCCTAGGGGGCGCGCTCTAGCCGCTAAACTAAAGGAAGTCATTCCTCCGCAACTTTTCCGAGTGGCTTTGCAAGCTGCTGTGGGTGGCAATGTTGTTGCCCGTGAGAATGTTAAAACGGTGGGTAAAAATGTAACGGCTAAATGCTACGGTGGTGATATTACTCGTAAACGCAAACTTCTAGAAAAACAAAAAGAAGGAAAGAAGCGCATGAAGCAATTTGGCAAAGTGAACATTCCCCAAGAGGCTTTTATGCAGGTCCTTAAGGCCTAGTTATTAATCAAGAAAGTAGACCTCATGTTTTCCAATAAAATTAAAAAAGCTGCTAAAGATCTTCAGCACTTTATCCAGAAAAAGACTCGCTATAATAAAGATCTTTTATCTGAAGAGGAACTGGATGACGTAGAGGTCTTATCCAAAGAGGTCCAAGCATTTAGTAAAAAAGATTTTAAAAAAAATGATACTGAGGCCCAAGAGGAATTCGCAGAACTTGAGAAGAGGGCTCTTAAGTTATTTCCCATTAATACAAAAAACGTGGGCATCATTGAAAATGTAGAAGTTTTTTTTGTGGCCATCGTTCTGGCACTTGCACTGCGCAGTTATGTTCTACAACCGTTTAAGATCCCCACGCATTCGATGAGACCCACATTGTGGGGCATCTCCGCTAAAGCCGTGGACCCCAGCACTGAAAAGCCCAATGTATTGATTCAGCTCAAAGATGCTGTTTTTCATGGAACCACACATCACCGAGTTGTGGTTCAGGAGCCTGGAAAATTAAAAATGAATCCATTTGGTGAACCCATTTTCCAGCAGAGTAGACTGTTCGGAATCATACCTTTTCTAAATGAGACTAGTTTTCAGATTGGAAAACAGAAATATAAAATTTGGGGATCCATAGGTGATCTTCAAGAGCTCTTTAAAGAAAATCCTGATCTTTTCAAGGAAATCAAGACACGCCGCTATGAGAAAGGAGATGTCTTTTTAAACTATACACGCAGCGAGGGAGATCATATCTTCGTGAATAAAATCGCCTATCATTTTCGAAGGCCTAACCTTGGTGAAGTTTTTGTCTTCTCCACAGAAAACATACGTCGTATCAATCAATCTAGGCGTGCTTCTGGAGAGCAGGTAATCGGTTCTCAATATTATATTAAACGTTGCGTAGGGACAGAAGGTGATACCTTGGAAATAAAACAAGATGATCCACATCTTTATGTGAACGGTGAAATTTTGGGGACTGGCCTTAAAAATGATTACATCTTCTTTGATGGCATTTATTCCATGGATAATGGTTATCATGGTTATGTTTATGGAGATGAACTGGGCAATGGACTTTTTCTTACCCGTTATAATCCTAAATATACGATCCCAGATAGATCTTCTTGGGCCATGGGAGATAATAGTAGAAACAGCTCTGATAGTCGTGCGTGGGGCAGAGTCCCGGACGATAATTTAGTGGGCACAGCGTTTATTGTTCACTGGCCTTTCACCAAGCGCTGGGGCCTGATTAAATAGTATGGAGATGTTTACTCTTTGATTCTTACAACTGTATAAGGTTTTTCGGCTAAGGATTTGCCATCATTGAAAGCGGGTGCTCGGTTGAGTTGATTAACGGTAACGACCACGCTTTTATCAGGAGCAATGTAGGCGGCATCAGGCCAAATGAGTTGTTTATCATCTTTGATCCATGTTTTCGTTCCAGAGTCATCCATCATGCTTATGGCATTTTCGTCAACATTTGTTACATAGACGACCCCATTCTCACCAGCAGCAATACCATCACTGGAAGGCTTATCTCCATACGTTTCTATTTTGCTTTCTATTTCCTCGTCAGATTTTGCATAGTCTCCAAGTATCTCAGATGGGACGCGATAAAGTTTACCAGCAGTCATAGTTGAGAAATAAACCCATTCATTTTCCGGATCTATAGCAATAGGGTTCAATCCGAGCTTGATAGGATAAACAAAACCATTGGCATCTTTAGTCTGCATGGCTTTACCTTCAGCAATAATGGGTGACTCATCTGGTTGATAAAATGGATGGCCTGACAATACGCGACGTGTTTGACCCGTGCTTAAGTCCAAGACAATGATGGCAGGTTCACTTTTATCAATAAGATTTCCTCGAGACATATCTGCAACGAAAACCCTCTGACGCTTTTCGTCTATAGCAAAATCTTGGAGAAAGGAATTAGCAACTCGAACTTCTTTAGGAATTACATGAATGGCTTTTAGCCTATTGTTTCTCGTATCCCAACCGACCAACTTTGGTGAAATATCCTGATTTCCCATATCCATCCACCATAAGGCACCATCTTGAGTTGCTTGAATGCCTATGACTGCAGCATGATTCTTGGATACTTCTTCATTCGGGTAAGGTACTGCCTTGCCACTTTTTAAAATCATGATTTTAAATTCAGGTTGATCAAACGGGTGCATGGAGATGTAAACCGTGCCATCGGGTGTTACAGCAGGATTACCGGGGCGCTGGTCGAGTTTACATATAACTTTGAGTGAAGGGCCCGCCAGTAAAACAGAGGCAGAAACGAAAAGTGAATAAATGAGTACTTGAATGCATTTCATGTTGTTAAAAGTAATCAATATGAGTGGATTCGCAATGATCTAATCCCCATTTATAGTTCATTTATTATGAGCATAAATTTGCGCGTAACACCTTTTTTGCACTAATTTAATGTATATCCAGTCGATCGAGCTGCCCAGAATGAAAATTTAAATATTTTACTAAATACTGATTGGCACAGGCCGAAATTTGCAATTATTAATTATTTAACCTTCGAAATAGTACCATGAGCAAAGTAGACCCAGTAGAAAAAGCCAACTCACATAAAGATCCTAGTGCAATTGAATATGCCATTAATAGAGTTCAGGCTGTCATAGAGTTTGAAGTAGATGGAACAATCATTACAGCCAACGACAATTTCCTAAAAACGCTTGGATACACTTTAGAGGAAATACAAGGCAAACATCACCGAATCTTCTGCGAAGAAGCTTACACGGCCACAGAAGAATACAAAGCACTATGGGATGACTTAGCAAAAGGTAATTTCCGTTCTGGAGAATTTAATAGAATCACAAAAAGTGGGGAAGAAATATGGATAGCAGCTTCCTACAATCCCATTATGGATGCGCAGGGCAAGCCCTACAAGGTCGTTAAATTTGCCACCGACATCACCAAACTAAAGAAAAAAAATGCGGAGTATGAGGGCAAGATAAACGCCATAAACAAATCCAAAGCTGTCATTGAATTTGAACTAGACGGAACGATTATTACGGCAAACAACAACTTCCTAAAAACGGTCGGATACTCCTTGGAGGAGATACAAGGTAAGCATCACCGAATTTTTTGTGAATCTAAATATGTAGAAAGCCCTGACTACAAAGTCTTTTGGGAAAAGTTAGGTAAGGGAGAGTTTCACAGTGGTGAGTATAAGCGAGTCGGTAAAGAAGGTAATGAAATTTGGATAAATGCCACCTATAACCCCATCTTTGATGTTCAAGGAAATCCTTATAAGATAGTTAAATATGCCACAAATATTACTGAGCAGAAAGTGATGAATGCTGACTTTGAAGGCAAAATAGCTGCCATCAATCGATCACAAGCTGTGATTGAATTTACCCCCAACGGCACTATCTTAACGGCCAATGAAGCCTTTCTGGTGACCACAGGCTATTCGCTGGAAGAAATTAAAGGGAAGCATCATAGAATCTTTTGTGAACCCGAGTATGCTGAAAGCGTGGACTACAGACTCTTTTGGGAAAAACTGGGAAGTGGAGAATACCACGAGGGCCGTTATAAGAGAATTGGAAAGAATAAGGACACCATCTGGATTCAAGCTATCTACAATCCTATCTTCGATGCCGCTGGCAGAGTGACAAAGATTGTCAAATTTGCGAGTAACATAACCCCTCAGTTAGAACTCGAGCAGGAAGTCGTGAGGATAGCCAACGAATTTGCTCAAAGTACCAAGGAAATATCTCAACAAGCAGAAAAAGTAGCGAATGGCGCACAACTTTTGGGGGCAACTACCGAGGAAATGAATGGTTCGGTAGAGGAATTGAGTGCTTCTATTGATTCCATTGCCCAAAATAGTAAAGGTGCCGATGAAATTGCTCGCAATACGCAAAATGAAGCCAACAGTGGAGCCAGGGCTATTGAGAAATCAATCGAATCCATGGACCTCATCAATAAATCTTCGGAGGAGATCAGTGAAATTGTCAAAGTTATTAGTGAAATTGCTAACCAAACCAATCTCTTAGCTTTTAATGCTGCGATTGAAGCCGCCAGGGCAGGCGAGCATGGTCTAGGATTTTCTGTGGTGGCCGATGAAGTCAGGAAATTGGCCGAAAGATCTTCGCAAGCTACCAAGGAAATTACAAAATTGATCAATGAATCAGTGAAACGAGTCAGTCAAGGTAGCGAAATATCCAAGGAGGCCTGCGAAGCTTTTAAGAAAATTGTTGATGGTGTTTCCAAGACCACTACTTCCATTTCTGAGATTACTGTAGCAGCTCAAGAACAACAGACTGCTGCTCGAGATGTAACCGATGCTATACAACAAATCGTTGATTCTAGTGAAAAATCAGCGATCGCCTCAGAGTCTATAGCAGGATCTACTAAGCAACTATCCAAAGGCTCAGAGCACCTCACTCAAGAGGTGGCCAAGCTTGCAGCCTGATAGAAGGCCTTACACTTAGCACTCTTGACATGCATAAAATTAAGGGAGTCTTAGAGATAAGGTGAGAATTGCGCCTTCTAATGGAGTGGACTGCTTCCTGGACAATTCAGGGAACTATGTCGATGGGACGACTGTGGTGAATCTGCAGGATAACTCGAGCTCCTCAGTTCTGACTACCAAGAATTTAGATCTAAGTGATTACACCGAACTGATCGTGGAATTTGATTACCAAGTGGAAGACTTTGAAGAAGGGGAGGACTTTTGGCTGCAACTATCCACCGATGGAGGCAAGACCTACGAGAGAGTGGTTACTTTTGTCAAGGATGTGGATTTCCTGGATGATGGCACAGTCTATCTCGAATCCCTGGTGATTAAGGGATATAAGTTGACCAAGAAAACGCGCATTCG
>JBCCXA010000040.1 GCA_039192515.1 Verrucomicrobiota bacterium
AGCTCTATGACGCAAAGAAGCTAAAAGAACATGGGATGATCTTATCATTGCAGTTTCAGACTGTTTTGATTCTTTGACTAATGAGGACTGCAGAAACTTCTTTCACCACTGTCAGTATGTTTAAACTTAATTAGTAAATGCACTAAGTCTCGTTGTGCAAACTTAGGAATAGGCAAAATATTGGAAATCGCTTGGAGCGGCGTTAGGCCGCTTCTTGGTCCTCGGATTCTTGAGAGAGAACGATTATAGGGTTCCCCTGGCCCTCAATTGTTTCTTTGGTGATGGTGATTTGCGCAATATCTTGCTGTGAGGGAGTGTCATACATAAGGTCCAACATGATCTTCTCGAGTATAGACCTCAAAGAGCGAGCGCCAGTTTTTTTCTTTAGGGCTTGCTTAGCAAGAGATTTAAGGGCTTCAGGTGTAAACTGCAGCTCAACGCCATCCATGTGAAAAAGCTTATAATACTGTTTGGTCAAGGCATTGCGGGTATCTGTGAGCACTTGAATGAGTTGTGCCTCATCAAGCTCATTTAGGACTGCTGTCACCGGAAGTCTTCCTATAAATTCGGGGATAAGTCCGAATCGTAGAAGATCCTCTGGCTCTACACATGCGAGTTTATCAGATTCTCGTGTATGGTCGTCTCCTATTTTTTGAGAGTCAAATCCCATAGTCCCTCTGCCTAGCCTTCTATTGATGATATCTTCTAACCCTACAAATGCTCCACCGCATATGAAAAGAATGTTATCAGTGTTTACTTGTATATATTCCTGGTGAGGATGTTTGCGGCCTCCTTGAGGAGGTACATTGCAGGTTGAGCCCTCAAGGATTTTAAGAAGTGCCTGTTGAACGCCTTCTCCTGAGACATCTCGGGTAATAGAGACATTATCAGTTTTACGTCCAATTTTGTCGATCTCGTCAATATAGACGATACCCATTTCAGCTCGAGCTACATCATAGTCGGCATTTTGTAAAAGGCGCAGAATAATGGTTTCGACATCCTCGCCTACATAGCCAGCCTCAGTAATCGTTGTTGCATCTGCAATACAGAAAGGGACGTCTAGAATGCGGGCTAATGTTTTTGCTAATAAAGTCTTTCCTGATCCTGTAGGGCCAATAAGAAGGATATTACTTTTTTCGATCTCTGTATCATCAAGCATGGCATTTGAGATCGTGGTTGCTTTGTTTAGGCAGTGAATCCTCTTGTAGTGGTTATGAACAGCCACCGAAAGAGCTCTTTTTGCTAAATCCTGTCCAATTACATGGTCGTCAAGCTTGGTTTTGATTTCTAGGGGACGAGGAATATGGAGTGCCTCCATTTCTTCCTGAGATTCTGTTTCTCCGAGTTCTTTGTCTAAAATGGTTTTACAAACGTTTATACAACTGTCACAAATGTAAACTCCAGGTCCGGCGATAAGCTTTTTGACCTCTGCATGGCTTTTGCCGCAGAAGGAGCACATTGTCAGGTTGTTAGGTCTAGCCATTTTAAGGTCAATCGATTAGATGCTGTGTTCTAATCAATGTACTTCTCTAGTATAGTCAAATTTATCACGACTGAACTAAAGTCACACGATAGTTGAAATTGCATAAGTGTCAAGAGTTGCAAGCGCTTGTCAGCTATCGCATCTCAGAGCAGAAATGGATTGAACAGTTTTTAAGATAACTTCTTTTGAGCTATTTTTTGGCTTTATCTTCCTTGTCATCAGTATTGCCAATGACCTTGTCGATTAGACCATAAGCCACAGCTTCTTCTCCGGACATGAAATTATCTCTATCTGTATCTTTTTCGACAGTCTCCACAGGTTGACCTGTATGGTGGGAGAGGATTTCGTTAAGCTTTTTCTTGGTGCGCAAGATTTCCTGTGCCTGAATACTAATATCTGTAGCTTGTCCGCGGGCACCACCAAGTGGTTGATGGATCATGATACGAGCATTGGGCAGACAAAATCGTTTACCTTTAGTACCGGCGGCAAGCAAGACAGCTCCCATACTAGCAGCGTGTCCGATACAGTAGGTGCAAATGTCACATGAGACATACTGCATGGTATCATAGATTGCTAATCCAGCAGTGACGTAGCCTCCCGGTGAGTGAATGTAAATATGAATGTCTTTTTTGGGGTCATCCATCTGAAGGAAGAGGAGTTGAGCGGTAACAGCATTGCCTACGAAGTCGTCAATTCCTGAGCCGATGAATATAACTCTATCCTTTAGAAGGCGTGAAAAAACATCCCATTCCATCTTTCCTCGTCCTGTTTCTTCAACGACACGGGGAACAACGTAGTTATTTTGTATTTTAGGAATGTCAAACTGTGATTTTATTTGGGAATACATATCTATACTAATCCTACTCAACTTTGGCTTTTTGCAATAAGAAATCCATTGTTTTGCGATTTCGTATTTGATCTTCAAGAGCGCTAAAACCGCCGTTCTTCTCCATTCTCTGAACAAGGTCCTTTGGATCTACACCATACATTTGCGACATTCGGGATAGTTCTAACATGATGTCATTAGTTTCGACCGTAATTTTTTCTTCTTCAGCAATCTTATTGAGAATAAACCCAACTTTAACTCGATCTTTAGCATTCATTTCGGCAGCGCCAAAGATATCACGCTTTTTTTCTTCGAGCATATCATCACTGATTCCACGCGCTTGATTTTCTTGAACGATGTCATGAACCAAACGCTCTGTTTCTTTTTTAACCATGGATTCAGGGAGTTCAAAAATAGCTTGTACTTTAAGCTGTTCCACTATTTCTTTGTGTTGGTTACTTGCATTGCTTTGCTCTTTTTGATTTGTTAGATTTTCTTTGATGCGTTCAAGAAGTTCAGGGGCTGGGCATTGAGCAACTTTTTGAGCAAGCTCATCATTGAGTTCGGGTAGTTTTTTTTGCTTAATCTGATTAAGTTTAACTTCGTAGTTAGCTTCTTTGCCTTTGACAGCTTCTGTTGGGTAATCTTCGGGAAACTTAACAGATATGGTTCGCGTTTCACCAGCATTCATTCCAACAAGTTGTTTTCCAAAATTAGGGAGGAAGTTTTCGTCCCTTACCAGTAACCAGAAGCCTTGGTTTTCTGCAAGAGTTCCGGGCTTATCTACTATTTCTTTAATAGATTGATTACCAACCTTTCCTACGTAGTCAATAATGGCAAAGTCTTCATCTGTGAGTGCACGGCCTTCTACGGTGCTGAATTCGGCGTGTTGGTCTAAGATGTTGGAGACTACTTGCTGGACTTCTTCTTCGGTCACTTCAGTTTCCCCCTTCTTAACTTTGAGGTTTTGGTAGTCCGGAAGACTGAATTCAGGAACTAAATCGACAATGGTTGAAAAGCTCATAGTGACTCCACTTTGGAAGTGAAGATCTTCAATGCGAGGCTCACTAACTATTTTGAGCTTCTTGGTTTGGATTGCTTCGCGGAAAGCTTTAGGAACGAGTGTGCGCTTTACTTCATCCTCTATGTCTTTGGTATAGCGCTTCTTAATAATATTGACAGGAGCTTTACCTTGTCGGAAACCTTTGATATTAGCAGCCTTCTGGAACTCGCCTGTCACGCGGCTAATTTCTTCGTCAACGGTTTTCGCAGGGACTTCAATTTTGAGTCTTTTTTGACACGCTGATACGTCTTCAAGAGCAATGTTCATAAGATATTCATATTAGCTAGCACTTTTAAGAGTAAAAGGTAAAAAAGCGATGAATTAAGTTGCTTAGAAATCTTGCTGGAAAGCAGGAAAAAATCGACCTACTTTAAGATATGCTGCAGGTATTGCGGATTACAAATTTAGCAGTGATTGAAGAGCTTACTTGGGAGTTAGAGCAAGGCTTTAACATTCTAACCGGTGAGACTGGAGCAGGTAAGTCTATCTTGATCGATGCTTTGGGCCTCCTATTAGGGGCGAAAGCTGATAAGAGCATGATTCGTCACGGTGCAGAGCAATGCTCTGTGGAGGCAGCACTTTATGGACTAGAGCAGGTGGATTCGCTTTTGCAGGAGCTAGGCTTAGATCCTTTAGATGACGGTGAGCTTATTTTGAGGCGGGTTTTTTCTCATACAGGGCCTAGTAAACAATTTATTAACGGTAGCCCAACAACCCTGCAGGTGTTGAAGCAATTGGGGCATTTATTAGTGGATATGCATGGTCCACATGATCATCAGTCTTTACTGTCTAGGGATGAGCAATTGAAAGCATTAGATGCTTTTGCGGGTCTTGAGGAATTGGTGGCTAAATTTCGATTAGAATTTCGAGCATTGCAGGATATTAGAGCAGAATTGGAATCTTTGACGTCAATGGAGGGAACAGATTGGAGGCAACAGTTAGAATTTTTAGAGTTTCAGATCAATGAAATCGAAACCGCTAGATTATCTGATTCAGATGAATATGAATTAGAGAGGGACTATAAAGTAGCACATAATACACAGCGTATTACAGAGATTGGAGGAGGAGTACAGCGCCTTTTGGGCGATGCTGAGCCAGATGTATTGTCATTGCTAAGTACGGTTCAAAGGTCTTTGCAGGAGTGGCAAGAGTTAGATGATTCTGCAGACTATTTATCCGAATTGAACGAGGGCGCGATTGCTCAATTACGCGAATTGCAAGGAGAAGTTGAAGCTTTATTGGCGAGGAGTGAGCTAGATGGTGAACGTCTTACGGAACTAGAAGCAAGAATGAACTTAGTTCAGTCGTTAAAAAAGAAGTATGGTAGTAATGTTCCGGGAATACTTGAGACTCTTCAAGGACTGCAATTGAAGAGGGATGGGTTAGCTAATCGTGAGCATGAAATAGCCCGCCTGCAAAAGCATATAGATGAGAAAGAAATTGCTTTGCTAAAGCAAGCAAAAGACTTCTCCAAAAAACGTGCGAAGTCCTTAGAAAGGCTTGGGCGTGATATTACTAAGGAGTTACAGGCTTTAGGTTTTCAGAAGGCAGATTTTTATGGAGATCTGCTCTCTGGACAAGAATTGCGTTCAGAAGGGCTCGATACAGTTGAATTTCAATTTGCACCTAATTTAGGAGAAGTGGCTAGACCTCTGAGAGTGATTGCATCCAGTGGTGAAATGGCACGGGTGATGTTAGCAGTGAAAACAGTTTTAGCTAAGCAGGATAAAGTGCCTATTTTGATATTTGATGAGGTTGATGCTAATGTTGGTGGGGAAACGGCTGTTGCTGTTGCTAAGAAATTGAGAGGGCTAGCCAGTTCTCATCAGGTACTATGCATTACTCATTTACCTCAGGTTGCAGCAGCAGGGCATAAACACTTTAATGTTGTTAAGGAAGTCAAAGCAAAACGCACTAGAACTCAATTAGAAGTTTTAGAAGGGGCCAAACGCCTAGAGGAAATTGCAAGAATGTTGGGTGGCAAAAATGACTCAGCTTTGGCTATGGCAGAAAGCTTGCTGCAGGATCACAAGCATGTTGCATCTGCTTGAGATTTTATTTTTGAGAGATCAGCGAGCGCCCAGTCATTTCACTGGGTTTTGCAACTCCCAGCATCTTGAGCAGTGTGGGAGCAACATCTGCAAGGATGCCACTTTCTAACTTAATTTTTTTGTGATCTTCACCAACATAAACAAAGTGAACAAGGTTTGTGGTATGAGCTGTATGAGGCGTGCCATCTTTAGCAATCATTTGCTCACAATTTCCGTGATCTGCAGTTATAAGGGCTCTGCCTCCAACCTTGAGTAGTTTATTTAGAATTTTCTCGGTGCCGTGGTCAATGGCTTCAACGGCCTTGATAGCGGCTTCTAAGTTCCCAGTGTGCCCTACCATGTCAGGATTGGCGAAGTTGAGAATGATGAGGTCATACTTTCCTGAGCTGATGGTTTCTAGAACAATTTCAATGACTTCCTCAGAACTCATTTCAGGTTGCAAGTCGTACGTGGCAACCTTGGGTGAGGCAATCAATTTACGGTCTTCCTTGGGGTAGGGTGTTTCAGTTCCTCCATTAAAGAAAAAGGTGACATGAGGGTATTTTTCTGTTTCAGCAATCCGGCACTGACTTAGTCCTGCTTCTGAGACTACTTCACCAAGAATTTTGTCCATGCTTTGAGGCCCGAATGCTACCTGGATTCCCCAATCCGAATAGGTTTCATCGTAACGGGTCATTGTCGCGTAGTTGACTTTTGGTTTGTGCCTGCACTGAAATCCATCAAAGGCATTATTTTTAAGTGCCTGAGAGAACTGGCGGGCGCGATCAGATCGAAAGTTGAAGAAAAAGACTCCGTCACCATCGTTGACTAGTGGTCCTCCTCCCTCCAATAGGCAGATAGGTTTTAGGAATTCATCAGTGATTCCTTCACTGTAGGATAGCTCAATGACATCCTTGGGATCAGTGACGGTGGATCCCTCGCCGAGAGTAAAAAGATCGTAAGCGAGTTGGGTACGTTCCCATCGGGTGTCACGATCCATGGCGTAATAGCGTCCAACAATCGTCGCAATTTTGCCACATCCTATTTCCTCGGTTTTACTAAATAACGCTTCTAAGTACTTTTTGCCATTTGTGGGGGAAGTATCTCTACCATCAGTAATGGCATGGATATACACTTTGTCAGGAGCAAGGCCCAGTTCCTTAGACATTTTGAGAAGGGCGAATAGGTGTTCTAAATGCGAATGAACGCCTCCATCTGAAACAAGACCTATCAAGTGAAGTGCTTTGTTAGTCTCTTTGGTCTTCTGCATGAGTTCAACTAAAATTTTATTGGTAAAGAAGGTGCCATCATGGATCGCTTTGTTAATGCGAGTAATATCTTGATAGACGATCCGTCCAGCCCCCAAATTTAAGTGACCGACTTCTGAGTTGCCCATTTGCCCGCTAGGTAAGCCAACATCTTCACCACTTCCTGAGAGGGTTGCCAAGGGATAGTTAGCAAAGAGCTCATCATGGAAGGGCGTCCTTGCTAGCAAAGGGGCATTACCCTCTTTTTGGGCTGTAGAGATACCTTCGGTCTGATTAGGGCTAATTCCCCATCCATCACGAATCATCAAAAGAACCGGCTTTTTCATAAGCGGACAATCTAAGATGCTCAATCAAAAACGGTCGAGGTAAAAAGTGCTGCCGCTTAGTAAAAACTAGGATGTTTCGATTTACTGCCTATTTGAAGCGTTCAAGTTCTAGTGGAAATGAGATACTCATCAGTGTTGCGGTGTTGTCAAGGGTTCGTTAGTTTTAAAGTTGGTTTTTATGAAAGCTGCATTTCTAGGCAAAATAATGGATCGAGTAGACAAGCTTGGTTCTGAGGAATTACAGACACTTTTTATTGAGCTCTCTCGGGAAAAAGGGTTCTTAGAAACAATTTTCAATACCTTGCACGAGGGAGTAGTGGTGTTGGATTGTGATGGACGAATAGGTTATTACAACCGTTCGGCGGCTAGACTCTTATCATTACCAGATAAGGCGACCATGGCAGTTGGGGACAAGATCTCCAAGTATGTGAAAGAGGTTGATTGGTTGAAATTACTTACGGCTCGTCAAACTGCATCTCGAGATTTAGAAATTGCCTACCCCGAAGTAAGGACACTGCAGTTTTACTTGCTGCCATTGGAAGATGAGGGGGAAGTGCAAGTCGCTATTTTTCATGATGTCACAAAGGAGCAGAAGGAGACTAGAGAAACCATTGAGTCCGAACGAGCCAGAGCTATTACCCTCCTAGCAGCTGGGGTAGCTCACGAGTTAGGCAATCCCCTTAATAACTTAAATATTCACTTACAGCTCATGGCTCGGGATTTGAAAAAATTACCAGACCATATGGCAGAAAGGTGTCTACAATCACTAGACATTGCCTATCGTGAAATTGATCGCTTGGACACAATTATTAATCAGTTTCTGAGAGCAGTACGTCCCACAGTTCCAGAGATGGAATTGAAAGATATAGTATCTTTGTTGGATGAAACGCTCGAGCTCTTAAAAGCGGAGCTAGAAGATAGAAAGATCCTAGTAGAGCGTGAAGTTGAGCAGGGTCTTCCTAGGCTAAGTGTCGACAGTGAGCAACTCAAGCAAGCTTTCTATAATATTATAAAGAATGCGATTCAAGCAATGGGCGATACAGGAGTTTTGATGGTAAAAATGTTACAAGATGATGAACATGTGATGGTTAGGTTTACTGATAGTGGAGATGGTATTTCTTCTGAAAACCTCCCTCATGTAAGAGAAGCCTATTTTACGACAAAAAAAAGGGGCACCGGTTTGGGTTTAATGATTGTTCATAGGATAGTGCAAGAGCATGGTGGCTTGCTAGATATTGAGAGTGACAAGGGTAAAGGAACGACTATTACAATAAAGCTTCCTCTTTTAGAAAAAAGGGTTCGTTTGCTTCAAGCTGGAGACTCAGCTTAGCAAGCCAACTAGGATAATTATGGAAGATGACTTTGATTTAAAACCGAGCTTACTCATTGTGGATGATGAGAAGCATACAAGAGAGGGCCTGCGCCGAGCTCTGGATGGAAAGTTTGAGGTTTATTTGGCTGCTGATGTGGACTCGGCCTTGAATATCTTGTCCGCCGAGACGATTGAGGTGGTTTTGACGGATTTGAAATTAGGTGGGGCTCAGAGCGGTATGAAGTTGGTGCAAAAGTGCAAGGCAATGTCCAAAGCACCCATTTGCATTATGATGACTGCTTATGGTTCGATTGAGAATGCTGTAGAAGCCATGCGTAAGGGAGCCCACCATTATATTACCAAGCCAATTAATATAGATGAGCTTGAGATGGTTTTGTTGCGCTCGGTCAAGAGCCGTAAAGTGGAAGTTGAGAATAGCCAACTAAGGGAGGAATTGGATAGAAAGTTTGGTCTAGAGAATGTGATAGGAAATGCTCCAAGCATGGTGGAGATATTTGAAATAGTAAAACAGGTCGCAGATTCTAGAGCAACCATACTTATTGAGGGAGAAAGTGGAACGGGAAAAGAATTAATTGCTCACGCTATTCATTCCTGTAGTGGCCGAAAGAAAATGCCATTTTTGGCCATTCATTGTGCAGCTCTGTCGGCGAACCTGCTTGAAAGCGAGTTGTTTGGTCATGAAAAAGGAGCTTTTACTGGGGCAATGGAGAAGCGCTTGGGGAGATTTGAACAGGCTAATGGAGGAACCTTGTTCCTTGATGAAATAGGGGAAATAGATATGACTACCCAGGTTAAATTACTAAGGGTCTTGGGTGAAAGGGCATTTGAGCGTGTAGGAGGCAATAAACGCATTGAGGTAGATGTTCGGGTTTTGGCGGCCACCAACAAGAACTTAGAAGAAATGGTTCGAGAGGGTGCATTTAGAGAAGACCTTTTCTATCGTCTTAATGTGGTGCGAATTGAAATGCCGCCGCTCAGAGAACGAAAAGAGGATATTCCTTTGTTAACGCAAGCGTTTTTGATTGAAAGCGCTCGAGAAAATAACCGTCCTGTTGTCAGGCTCAGTGAGCTAGCGGAGCAGGCGTTACTTGCTTACGATTGGCCGGGAAATGTAAGAGAGTTAAGGACGGCTATAGAGCATGGGGTTGTTTTAGCACGTAGCTCGGAGATTATGCTTAAAGATCTACCTGTAGCAATAAAATCAGATGACAATTCACAAATGTCTGGTAGACAAGACACAGTCAACTTACAGGATGTGGAAAAGAATATGATCGTTAAGGCTTTACAGGAGAGCAATGGCAACCGTACCGAGGCTGCAAAGCTTCTGGGCATTAGCAGGAGGACTTTGCACAGAAAGCTTCATGATTATCACTTAACGTCGATGTAAAGAGAGTATGCTAGTATTACAAGATATTATCTATTCCCTGGAAATTGGGTCCCTGAGACAATGGATTTTTAGGTTTACCTTGCTACTAGTAGTTGGAGTTATAGGGGGCATGTATATGTTGCAGTTTAATTCCTTCAGTAGTAAGGAGGCTATGGACAATGCTCAACTGGCAAAGAATATTGCTCAAGGGAAAGGCTATGTCACGCAGGTCATTCGTCCAGTGGCGATAAAGCAGATGCAGAAAGCTGGAACTCCAGATGACGAGATCGATTTGTTTAATTTTCCAGAAACAATCACGCCGCCCTTGTATCCCTTTGTTATAGGGGGAATATTTAAGGTGCTCGGGACCGATTTCAGTTATCCAGCTGATAAAATAAATAGATATAATGGGTACGTTCCTGAAAAAGTTATCAATTTTTTTAATTTTTCCTGCGTACTGGTATCGGTTGTTGTTTTTTATTTATGGATGGTGAGGGCTTTTGATAGCAGGGTGGCTTTCGTTTCAGCTACACTATTTACCTTATCCGGTATCGTGTGGGAGTTCGCTAGTTCAGGGTTAAATGTCTGTCTCATATTGCTGCTTGTAACTATCGTAGGTTTTTTACTTAACGAAGCGCTACAAGCATCGGAGTTAGAGAGACCTATGCTTGCTTTGGGATTGATGAGTGTAGCTAGTATTTTTGTTGGGTTATGTTTCTTGACCGACTACGTTTTCTGGGTTTTCGCACTTGCTTTTATAGTCTTTAGCTTTTTGGTATTTAGTGAGAACCGTTTCGTTATTGGCGGGGTAGTTACGGTAGTTGTTGCACTAGTGATCACCCCTTGGCTTATCAGAAATATGATGGTTTCGGGAAGTCCTTTTGGTCTTAGTTGGATCCATATATTTGCCGATAATGGTAGAGTGCCGGGTGACGCAATATGGAGATCTATGGGAGCGGAAGTTTCCGTTGCTTCTGGCTTGCGTCCATTGATTCGAGCATTTGTTTATGGTCTGGAAGGAAAATTAAGTGTGCTAGTAGGCTTATTAGGCTCGTTGGTGGCAGTTGTATTTGGTTTGGTTAGCCTGTTTCACTGCTTTAAACGCCCCTGGGCAAGGTACTCACATTGGTTTTTTGGAGTGACTTTCTTTTTAGTTCTCGCCTCAAACGCCTGTGTTTTCCGCTATCATCAACAAAACACCTGGATGGATAATAACTTGATAGTTACATTGCTTCCACCCATTCTTGGATTTGGAACAGCTTTTTTATATGTATTGCTAGACAGGTTAAATATTCAAACTATTTTAACGTATCCAATTATCCTTTTGGTGTGTTTACTTCAAGTGTTCCCCATGGCTGCACAGTTGAAAGATTTCGGTAGGAAGAGAACAGTTCTTTCTGCTAATTTTCCATACATTGTGCCTGCTATTCTATTTTCTAGAGAGTGGCTCGAGAAGGACGAAGTCATGGTAAGTGATATTCCCTGGGCTACAGCCTGGTATCAGGATAGAGTAAGCTTATGGCTTCCTCACAAAAAAGAAGAGGAGCTTTTTGAAATTAATTCTTCTATACATGAGCTTACTTCAATGCTTATGACACCTTACACTTCTGGCAAGAGCCTAATGGAGATCAGAAATGGCGAATACAAGGAATGGGAAGATCTTATTTTGCTTGAAAAGCTAAATATTAGGATCATGCCTTTTGTCACCGGTCTTCCTAAGCCCGACCAATATCTTTACTTGACAAACAAAGAATCTATCAAACGTATGTGGGATGGTTTAAAATAAATAGATGGAGAGATATTTAACTTATAAAACCTTTGATTAGTCATTGTGATCTATATAAATTCTCATATTGACAATTTATAGCATTTGAACTTAGAGTTATTCGAGAGGACTTACTATGCATCCAAAAAAGTTATTACTCAATGTGTTACTGATTTTTTTACCTGTTTATGTGTTAAAAGCGCAGAGCGGCTTGCCAATGGGGTCGCAGAAGCCTTTCCAGCTTTCCGCCGATCTTCGCACTGAATACGATACCAATATCAATACAACAACTGAAGCAGAGAAAGCAGCGGGCTTCTCTGAAGATGAGTCAATGAAGCTCATTTTTATGCCACAACTTTTGTTTAAATACCCGCTTGAGCAAACAGAGTTTTCTTTTAGTTATGATTTAGGAGTTACTTATTTCCTGGATCGTCCTGGAGACGATGATGAGGACTTAAGCCATGATCTTATAGGACGGATACAACATCAATTCTCACCACAGTTTGACATTGATATACGAGAACGCTTTAGCATTGATCAGGAGCCGGAAATAGTTGGCTCTTCATTAAGGACCAGTGGTGACCGTCTGAGCAATCGCGTCTCGCTTACAGGGAATTATGCATGGACAGATAGATTTTCTACAGAAACCACCTATGAAAATTACTGGCTAAATTATGACGACGATTCGCGGCAGGATGATGACCGATTTGAGCACGAAGTAATCCAAGATCTTAGATTTCAGGCTTTCCGGGACACAGTAGCTATTGCTGGATACCAATACACACTTTATGATTACGAAGAAGAAGGTTCACCGGATAATAGGGACACCCATATATTTACTCTAGGAGCAGAACATTTCTTAACGCCACAGTGGCTATTGACAGCAAGGGCGGGTGCCCAATTGTTGTTCTATGATGAACCCGATACGAATGGCGATAACAGAGATACGCTGGGGCCTTTTACTAGCCTTAGCACAATTTGGAATTATGATCCTCGAAGTAATTTATCTCTCCAATATCAGCTCAGTGAAATAAGCGCGGACCAGACCAGTTTTTCTAGCAGAACCACTCACCAAGTAAGCTTTAATATCAAGCATTATTTGACTCCAAAATTAAGCCTTGGATCATCAGTTACGGCACTTATTTCAGAATATGATATCGAAAACTCAAATACCAACGATCCTTCATTCGATGAATTGACAATACGATATACTGGGGATGTCGAATATGAATTCACTAACTGGCTATCTATTATAGCTGGCTATAGATTTACGGAGGTTGATGCAGATGACCAGGTTCTTGTCAATGGTGCCATATTTTCAGACAGATCATACGACCGTCACCAGGGCTTCTTTGGCGTCAGAGGCGTTTATTAAAAAGCATCGCAAAGGCATTATCATTTAATAAAACCTCTGAAATGTCGATTCATAGCTATAGAACTGTAATGAAAGCTTTGAGTTTTAAGAATTAGCAGCTATACTGCCCATTATGTCTTCTGATACGGATGTTGATCTTCATTTTAGTGATTACTGGAGGGTTATATGTAATCGCTGGCCAATCGTAGCCACCATATTGATCTTAGTCTTATTGACAGCATATCTTTACTCTAAGTCGCGGCCTCAAATTTTTGCTTCGACAGTAGATCTCAAAGTTGAGAAGGAGATGAAGGAGTTGGAGGTTTTTAGCAGGAGCAATGACGTATTCGACCCGATTTTTTTCCAAACAGAGTTTGAGCTGATTAAGTCTAAAACCATATTGGAAGAGGTTATAAAGAAGACAAATTATGTACAAATCAAGGCTAGAGAACTAGCAGAAGAAGTAGAAAATTTCGAACCCTTAGCATATCAATTTCTAAACAAAGTAGATTTATCAGTTGAAGCTGAAAGAAATACAAACATCATTAAAATTACTGCCTACAGCCAGGATCGGGAATTCGCAGCAGTGTTGGCCAACAAGGTGGCGGAAGTCTACAAGGATTATCGCCTTAATTTAATAGAGGACACTTCAACGAAAGGCTTAGATGCTGTTAAACAAAAAATCAATCAACAGCAAAAAGTGGTTGATGATGCTAAAAGAAAGGTAGTGGAATTAAGAACTGAGCTATCTATTGCTCCGGGAGGTGGAGGTACTTTGAATGCTACAACATCTCATGAGGATCTAAGATTACAGCAAATGCAGTCGGATCTCGTCATGGCTTCTAGAAATTATCAGCAGCGTAAAACCCAATACGAAAAAATAAAAAATCTCAGTCTAGAAGAGTTAGA
Source organism: Verrucomicrobiota bacterium (assembly GCA_039192515.1). Taxonomy (NCBI): domain Bacteria; kingdom Pseudomonadati; phylum Verrucomicrobiota; species Verrucomicrobiota bacterium. The sequence continues at coordinate 13,724 of JBCCXA010000040.1, forward strand.
GTCTGCTCTGCCGGTCCTTGGTCTTGAAGATTCGACCATTACCACTCTGAAGCAGGCATTATTCAGATCTATTGCCTCTGAAGCTAGTCTCAAAAAATCTGGTTTTGGAGATAATCACCCAGATATGCAGAAAGCAATTGCGGAGAAGAATAGGTACCGACAACAGCTTAATGAAAAATTGGAAGGTGCTCGGAAGGGCCTCGAAATAAATTTAGCGGTAGCACAGACAGATTTCGAGGTTTTAGAAAAAGAGATAGAAGATCTCAAGATAAAGCAAAAAGTTGAAAAAGTTGAAAAAGTTCTTCCCTATGAAGAGGCTAAAGCAGAATATGATAGCCACAAGTATAGACTGGACCAGCTAAGGGCAAGGTTCGATCAATTAGAGGCGGATGAGAATGTCGGAAGTAGACCTGTCACTATCATCAGTAGGGCTGAGCCAGGTCTAAAGCCTGTTAGTCCTAAGCTAGGCTTGAATTTAGCTCTTGGTGGCGTGGCTGGGCTGATATTAGGCATCAGTTTAGCTTTCTTTATTGAATATCTCGATACAAGTGTTAAGTCACTTGACGACGTAGAGAAATTTTTGGGGACTTCGGTAGTGGGGGTTATTCCAGAGGGAGTTAGCACACTAAACCTGGAGGGGCCAGATTCCCCTAACGCGGAAGCCTATCGAATATTAAGGGCCAAGATAGACTTAAAGTCTTCGCAGGCCGGAGCTAAGACGCTCACTATTGTGAGTGGTGGTCCAGGAGAAGGGAAGACAACTACGCTTTTTAATCTAGGTTACGTTTGCGCTTATAGTGGAATCCGTACGCTGATGATAGACACGGATTTTAGAAGACATGAGGTCAACAGAGTTCTAGGTATTCAGAATGAACCGGGTTTAGCGGACTACTTGCTAGGTAAGCAGGAAATATCCCGTTTGATCAGGGAAACTGAAATTCCTAATATGCACGTTATAACTGCTGGTAATTTGCCATCCGAATACATGGGGGCTTTAAGTCCAGACAGGCTTACAGAGTTAATTCGCTCGTTGAGACCTCATTATGATGCAATCCTATTTGATTCTCCACCAATCTTGGGCATTAGCGATGCTGCTGTGATAGTTCACGAAGTTGATATGACTCTCTTAACCATCCAACACCGCAGATATCCAAGAAATATCTCATTTAGAGCTAAGAAAGTGATTGAGGAAGTTCAGGGCAGATTGGTGGGCGTTGTTCTCAATAAAGTTCAAATTAAAAGTGATGAGTCCTACTACTACTACACGAGTTACTATGGATATAGTGGTGTCAGCAGCGAAAAGTCCAGAAAAGACACTATTAAAATGACCAAGGAAAATTTGAAGAAACGTAAGAAACAGGAAAAGCTTGTAAAAACCGCACAAACCAATGCAAACAGTCAAAAAGGCTCATCAGAGGATAGATATTAACCCGGGGCGAAGGTTTTTATTTCTTGGAAGCATATGTGCTGCTCTGACCCATTTTGTCGGGTGTAGCACTACTAGCACCTCCAATGAAAATACTCAGTATCACTCCCAGGAATCTCCAATTTTTCAATCAACACAGTCATTGGCTAATAGAGAGAAGTCGGATAGGATTCGTATAGGGGATATTATGTCTATTAATCTTACAGGCGTTCCAGCTCAGGACGCTAGAACTTTTGAGGTCAGAGTAGATGAAGCCGGAAATGTATCTATGCCTTTTATAGGCAGTGTGAGAGCTGCAGGTTCAACTGCGGCGACACTTAAGGAAAACATTGAAACTCGTTATAAGACAGGAGGCTTTTACGCAACGCCTAATATTCAGATTGTTGTTAGAGAAATTAGATATGTAAGTGTAGGAGGAGAGGTTAGGGTGCCTCAGAGACTTCAATATACACAAGATTTAACAGCTGCGAGTGCAATCGCAGGAGCAGGAGGTTTCACTGATTACGCCAACCAACGTGAAGTTAAATTACTAAGAGGAGGGAAGGTTTTTATCTTTAATGCTAGGGAGATTACCTCTGACCCTTCTCTAGATATTGCATTAGAGCCTGACGATAAAATTCAAATTGATAGAAGTATTTTTTAGTCAGCACTTAGATGGTTCAGCTAGAGATTCCTAGCTAAGCTAATTCGATATCAATTCTACGAGGACCTATGCTCATAAATTATGATAAGAATGGATGGATTCAGTCCCTTTACATATGACTTATTATTCAGCATACTTAAGCCGCTTGATGCGATAGAAACTCTACAAGATTCACAAAAGCTTGAGCGACAAAGAAAGGAGAGTCAACGAAGATATATCAAAAGGTGATACCATTAGAAGATTCTACGCTTCCTGTGGCCAAGATCTCGCCCAGATCTTTAAATCCCTACTGCATAGTTCAGGTTAAAAGGTGATGTAATGTGTCGTCCATAAGGTCTATATAGTTTCAAAATCTCATATTAAGCTATCAACCTCGAATCTCGTAATCTTTGTTTGATCTAGGATTCTTTACAGATCTAGTGCATTTTCTAATGAATAGCGAAGGTTGGTTGCCTAATCCATCTCTAATTCTCTTGTTTTACCATTGAAAGCCTATAGAGATCTGTGTAGTTCCTTCGTGCTTGAATCAGCAACGATGTCAGAGGATCAATCCTGCGTAAAACTCTATGAATACTTCAATCTCCTAAATGCCTCTTTCGAACCGAGATATGACAAAATGAATTCAAAAATTTTCCAGGTGTGGTCTGGATATGAAACCGAATCTTGAGATTAAGAGGTTGCATTGGTTCGATTGAGCAAGGAGCTTCTTCGAGCATAAGCACATTGTAAATTTGCTACGAAATCATAAGAAATACACAAATATATATCCTAAAAAGTGAAAATAGTAATTGCATTATATTCATAAATTGACTATATTATAATTTAATTTTCCCTAATTATTGTGATTTCTATATTTGTGAGAAGAAGCACAGGATCTCTTACTAGCGTAGTCATATCTATAGTTTTACTATTGTTGCCGATCAGTGGTTTAGCTCAGTTTGAGCGCGAGGAGAGTGTTCTCGAAAAAATCAAAAGAGGATTGTTTGCTTACAGGATTGCAGACTATCCGGAGGCGGAGAAAATACTCGAAGAGGTAATTGAAGCTTTTGCAGGCCAAGAGGCACTAGCTGAATTGGGCTTAACAAAAGAAGCAAAAGAAAATTGCCTATTTTGTATTGCGCTAAGTGAAGTCTACCAAATCAAGTATGAGGAAGCGCTTAAGACTATCGAAAGTCTGGAAGCTCTTAATCCTACAGATGTCGATATGTCTGTGATCCTATTCTGGAAAGCGATGTCTCAATTTCAATTAGCAAATGGGGAAGTGGCATATAACTCATTTGGGCAACTATTACTAAAATATCCAAAGTCACAGCATCGCAATCTATCTCGGTTGTTTATGGCCCTTTCTTTATTAGAGATACAGGAATATGAAAAGTTATACAAATATCTAGAGACTCCTTTAGGAAATTTAGCTACACCCCATGATGATGAAAGAGTGCTGTTTCAGTTGCTCTCTCTCATTCAATTAGAAAGGTATGAAGAGGCAGCTACTCTAGTTAGCTCATATAATTTAGAGGAGAGGAAGCCTACCATGGTGACAGCCATGAATCTTTTAACTCTGGAGCTAGGCAATTATTACTTTGAAAGTCAGGATTACGTTAAAGCACTACAAATACTTCAAAGAGTGTGGATTAAAAACAGGATACTCTATCACCAACAGAAGAATGTAGCAACATTGCTCGAGGAGTTAGATCAAATAAAATTACTGAAGAATCCGCCGCTAGAGGAAAAAATACGTGTAGAGCGTGAACTACATCTAGTAAAATCAGAGATTGAGAAGCTCAAGCAGCTTGAAGATTATGATACTGCCTTGAACTACCGAATCGCGATTTGCTTTGAACAGTTAAAAAATTATCGTGCGTCTTATATGGTCCTCAAGAGGATAGTAAACAAGCTGCCAGATAGCGAACTATTGATAGAATCTAACTTTCGGATGCTCAACATGCTTATGTACATGGGACGATGGGACGATGGTATAAAAGCAGCCGATGCCTTTGCCAAGCGATTCCCCAGTAGCGAATTACTAAGTGAGGTTATCTTCATGAAGGCTGAATCTCAATTTGAATTATATGACTATAGATCTGCAGCGGATACTTACTATAAATTGGCTACTGAGTTCGCTAGTGCTCCCAACGCTGAGGAAGCTCATTTTAAATCAGCATACAATTTGTTGATGGCTGAATACTTTAAGGATGCTTTAAAGCGTTTTGAAATTCATAGGCAAATATTCAGTGCTGCTAAAAGCAGTTTTAAAGAGGATGTCGATTATTGGTCAGCCATGACAGAATATTATATGAAAGAGTACGATAGTGCTCGAGAGAACTTCAGTATATATCAAGTGAATTATCCTAAGGGTAAATATTTTGAGGATACGGTTTATAGACAAGCCCATAGCCTTTATTTGAAAAAGCAATTTTTGGAAGCTTACAAAGAGTTAGAGGCTTACTTTAGAAAATATCCCTCTGGCACTCCAAATACTGATGAAGCGCGCAATCTCATGGGAGATTGCTTATTTGCTCTTGGCGATGTTGAAAATGGTATTAAGGCATTTCAGCGAACGTCAATCAAAGAGGGCAGATACTATGATTATGCTCGCTTTCGTATAGCACTAGCTTACAAAAGGCTGGATCAGTTTAAGGATATGGAGCTAGCGCATAAGAGCTTCTTAGAAAAGCGTCCGGACAGCCCAAGAGTCTCTGAAGCTCTCAAGGAGCTGGCATGGATTTATCGTAAGAATGGAGACTTGCAAAGAGCAGAAAATGTTTACTGGGATGCAGTGTTTCAATATGGAAATAATCCCGAGGCACTTGGTGTAGAAGACATGTTCACTACTTTAAGCAAGTTTGCAAGAAAGCATAATAAGCTTGAGCTTTATCAGGCGAAGCTCGAAGGGCTTGCTGAGGAAGCTCTCGAAATGGGGAAGAAGTCATATTACGCAAGATTGCTTAGGGCACAGGCTGAGCTCAACAAAAGAAGCAATCCCGCTAAATACTTAGCTATCTTAAATTCTATTCCCGAGTATGTTAAGCCAATTGAAATGAGTGCGATAGTCCTTATAGAAGTTGCAGATGCCCTGCGGACCAGCAATAGATTGGAAGAAGCGTATCAGCACTATAAGACAGTTCTTTTTTGGTATCCGCGATCAACATTAAAGAAGAATTCGTATATTGCTCTGGGGATTCTTGCGAAAAAGCAAGGTGATTTAAAAGAAGCTCTGAGGCGTTTCCGTCAATTTGAGAGATCTAGCTTTGGGGTACATCCTTTAATGGCTGAGATGCTCAGATATAGAGCAGATCTATATCAACAGCAAGGCCACAACGAAAAAGCAATTCAAGATTTGGAAAATATACTTACCCTGAAACAAGCCAGAGGCAAGTCATGGGTAGAGGCTTTGTATAAAATAGGTATGATCTATAAAGCAAAAAGAGAGTACCGCAAAAGCATCCCCTATTTTCAAAGAATATACATTTTATACGGACGATGGGCGGATTATGTAGCAAAAGCCTACTGGGAAAGTAGTCTAGCATTTGAAAAGTTAAATCTTAAGCAGGAAGCATCCAATACACTAAATGAGATGCTAGGACAGGATAATTTAAGACAGACTCAAGAATATGCTCTGGCAAAACAAAAAATAGTATTACTCCCAGCAGCAGATATTGTAGATGCAAGTGGAGGCGTTAGATGAAAGTGTTCGCGACGCTATTGTTATGTTCTTTTGCATCTATAGCTTGTGCGGATATTGTTTTTCTCAAGGGAGGGCAACAAATTAGCGGTGCCATCAAAGGCTTAGATTCTGGCTCTATAGTGCTTTCGCCCATCATTAATGGGGAGGAAAGCGGCACAATCAAGTTTAAACTAAACAGGGTTGAGAAGATTAAATTTGAATTATTAGAGGAAGAAGAAGCCATTTTAAAGTCTAGAGATATCAGTAAACTAAGTGCTTATGATAAAATTTGGGAATTCAAAAAAGCTTTCTTAGGAATCCAAGGAAATGACGCTCTGAAGGTCGGTGTAAGCTATGCTAAATTACTTCTTTCAACCGATGATATAGATAGTGCTGAGAAGGCAATAGCTATATACGATCTGATTCTTCAGGAAAGTTGGGATAAATCAAAGACTGACTCCATTACTACTCAGCGAATAGCTGCACTCGCGAAGGCTGGAAAGATGGATCAAGCTTTAGCTGAATATAAGAAAATAGAAGACAAGTCAGATAATGTGGGGTTTCAACGGAAAGAAGTTTTTGAGCAGATTGTTGAATCTAAATTTTTAGAAGCGGATTTAGCCTGGACAGAAGTTCTAAAGTTGGAAAAGGAGTGGCCTAAATGGCATCTTATGCCCGAAATAAGATCTAAGCGTATGAGATTGCTTCATGAAGCATTAGATAAATTTCATGAGCCAGTTTCCAATTACGGCGAATTAGAGAAACAAGCCGCTGAGGGACTGCTTCGTTCCGCACAAATCTATAAGCACATTGGAGACAATAAAACTGCTATACGGACGGCTAATATGATATTGGCAGTCTACCCTTCTCCGTTTCATGTAGAAGGAGCCAAGCGCCTTATTAAGAAGGTGCAAAGCGATGACGCTTTAAGCCAATAGATAGAAAACGAATCAGAAAGGTTAGAGAAATATGAAATATTACTTATTACTACTGGCTATAGCTACGGTGCTATCTACAGGATACTCGGTCGCACAGGATCAAGTTAAATCCAATCAGACTACGGAGCAAGAAACTTCGGATGGGGGTAAAGATCTTTCTCTTTTTGATCTCTATAGTCAAGGCGGTGCAGTAATGCATTTTATTGCTTTATGCTCGGCTGGAACGATCGCGGTAAGTGTTTTTTGTGCATTGCAAATTAATAAGGCGAGAATAGCACCAAGCTCATTAGTCAATCATCTGAACCAAATGGTATCTCAACACCAAATAGATGATGCCTATCAGTTATGTAAATCTGCTCCTAATCCATATGCTAATACAGCAGCAGCTGTTTTGGCTAAAGCAGATCCTAGTGTTCCGAAATTTAATAAGCCTTCAATGGAAACTGCTGCTGTTGAAGTTATTGATTTTGAAGAAACAAAATTAGGTTTATGGATCAATTACCTCAATGTATTTGCTACCATAGCCCCTATGCTGGGTTTACTTGGTACGGTTATGGGTATGATTGAAGCATTTAATGAGCTCGCAGCAGGCCGTTCCGAGCCTGATGATCTTGCTGGTGGTATTGGTCAAGCCATGGTGACTACAGCCGGGGGGCTGATTGTGGGTATTCCAGCTATGTTCTGTTATTTCTTTTTCCGTAATATGCTGCAGTCATCCATTTCACAACTTCAAAAATCAATAACCATTATGATTGATATTTTAACAGGTGAGATTGATGCTTCTGGTAAAGTGGCGCCTTCAGGTAGTTTTCCTCAACTAGGTGGCATGCCTAGTAGTTATAGGCACCCACAATATACTCAACCTCAAGTGGCTCCCCCGCCAGGTAATACATATCAATAATAGATCAAGGTAGATTTAGTATATAGTCATGATTGCTCGTAAGAAAAAGGCAGAAAATACAGGCTTCCAATTGGCACCCATGATTGATATGACTTTTCTCTTATTGATCTTTTTCATGGTGACTACAAAGATCACTAAGCAAAAAGTTAAATTGGATATTGGTTTGCCTATCGCCTCTGCTGCAGTCACTCCCAGGGATCTTAGCGGGAGAGAAGTTATTAATCTTGATATAAATGGCAATGTATTTATCGGGGATAAGCCTAGTGATCACAAAGCGTTAAAAGAGTACTTAAAAAAGCGTTTTATAGCTGTCCCACCTCTGAAGGTGTACCTTCGTGCTGATGCCAAATCTCCAGCAAAGGAGATAAAGAAGGTCATGGCAATTTGTGCTGAGGCTGGGGCAATAGAGGTTGTTTTTGGGTCATATAAAAAACAATAATTAACACTTTATGAGAAGACGTAGGCCAAACAATGATACTGTAGAAATACAAATGGGACCGATGATAGACATCGTCTTCTTATTATTAGTATTTTTTTTAGTGACAGCTAAACCAATTAAGCCAGAAAGCGATGTGGGGATACGATTGCCTGGAACGGTACCCCAGGAGGAAATATTAGATCTTCCTGACGAGCAACGTGTTGTTATTCAACAAAATGGTCAAGTGGTTCTTAATGATATGCAACTAGATGGGCCTAATGATAAAAAACTTCCCAATCTACTAAAGATACTAAAACGGCTTAAAGAAGCTTCAGAGGCCAATAAATCCCAGCCAATGGTGACTATAGATGCACATGATGAATCAGATCACCAGCGTATTATGGACGTGTTGAATGTCTGTGCGACAGCTGAGATAGTTGGGGTGACTCTAGCTACAGTTTCTCAGGAGGAGGATTTTTAATCGATCTAGATGGCACTAACTAGTATTTAAAACTATTGATAAGGCCCTAGCATGAGAATATCAATCGATGAGACACGAGAGAGCAGAGGCGCAAAGCAGAGGCGCAAGAAGCTCATCATTACAGCTATTGGCTTAAGTATTATCCTACATGTCATTGGCGGTGCAGCAGCAACGATTTGGATTATTGCAACATTTCATACCCCTCCCGAGGCAACCTTTATTACAAAGAAGAAAATTGTTATTCCGCCTAAGATTATGGATCCTCGCGTTGCTTCAGCAGAGTTTGAGGCAGTAGCTCGTAAACCAGTGCTCGATCAAAAATTGTCTAGCAGGAGGATGACTCAATTTAACCTTCCCGATGTGCCCAAAATGGATATTAAAGAGGTTGTCGAGTTTGATGCTTCTACTATTGCCTCTGAAGCTATCACCAGTATGGGTGATGGAGTTGGTATGGGCGGTGGTGATGGCGGAGGTGGTACTGGCATGGAAGGGAACCTTTTTGGAATGAAAGTTAAAGCAGAGAAGCTTGGGGTTGTGTTGGATGTCTCTTTTTCAACTCATGGACTACTAACTAATGTTATAGAGCAGATTACGAGCCAATTCTCAGGTTCTGTTATTATTTTGGCTCCGGGGTGTGGAATGAGGGATGATAGTGATGGTGATGTTCTTTCAGGAATGAAGTTTTTAGATCTATTTAGTAAAATTGAATCTGGCGGTATGTCAGGAACCAATATATACAATTTTATTAATCGGCTGTTTAACAATAATAGTCTTTTCAAAGACGCCTATAGTTCTTTGTCATCTAGTAAAAATCTTTACGTTCTAGAGGGATTGCCGATTAACGGAAGTAAACGTAATGAGATTCTGGCTAAAGGTCGGGGTGGGGCAAAGCATAGTACTCATGAAGCCTTCTATTACCTAGTGAGAAAAGCACGAGTGGACTCGATTTACTGGTTTGCGGATTTTAAAGACGAGATCGAGGAGGAATTAAAAAAGGACGTTATACGTCACTGTAATTCTAAAAAAATCAAAATATATGTTCATGATTTTGATGGTAGCCCCAATGGCGATCATGTGCCCTTATTCGCTCGAGAAACAGGCGGTGAATACTTATGTCAAAGAATTAGATAGAGTCTTTTGTGACAATAGTAACCGAGTTTACGGAGGCACGAGTAGTGGGTGTACTCTTTTCGCCTCCAGAGCCCATTTTTGTTTCCATATTTCCTAAGAGTGTTAACACCTCATCTCCTTGAATAAGTTTCCCAAAAGCGGTGTATTGATTATTTAGGAAAGGGGCATCTTCTAGACAGATAAAAAATTGGCAGCCTGCTGAGTTTGGGTCTGCTGCACGAGCGGCTGAGAGCACACCTCTAACGTGGGGCTTATTATTGAATTCAGCATCAATCTTATAACCAGGATCACCAGTCCCAGGCATGCCTGTTGCACCTTCTTTGGTATGAGGGCATCCGCCTTGGATCATAAAGCCTTTCACGATGCGGTGAAAAGCCGTTTCATTATAAAAACCCTCCTTGGATAATTTAATGAAATTTTCGACATGCTTAGGTGCAACATCAGGCCAAAATTCTAGGACTATCTTTCCGTGTAATGTATCTAAAACTGCAACTTCTTCCGAGTCTGACATAATAAGTGTGTTCTATGTTAAGTAATTAATCTTGTTGATATTATTTGAAATCTACTAGTTCAACATCGAATACCAAGGTGGCGTTGGGCGGAATGGTTCTTCCTGCTCCTCGGCTTCCATAAGCTAATTCAGGGGGGAGCATAATGAGTCGACGCTCTCCTTTAACCATATCTAAGAGAGTTTCGTCCCAGCCCTTTATGACTCGTCCGGTTCCTACTGGAAAAGCCAAAGGTTGGCCCCTATCACGTGAGCTATCAAACTTTGTTCCATCAGTTAGGGTTCCTACGTAATGAGCAGAAACTTGTTGTCCTTTTTTTGGTTTATCACTACCTGAACCTTTCTTCAGAACAAGGTACTTGATGCCTGACTCAGTGGTTTTTCCATCGGCTTTTAATTTTTCTAGTTGTTCCATAAATTCTTTTTTATCTGCATTTTTAAGCTTATCGAATGTACCTTGGTCTGCTTTGAACCCTTCTGCGTCTGAACCTACTCTAACAATTTCTACTTTTTGCATGATTTGAGGCTCATTAGGTTTGTCCTGTGCTCCTTTGGGTGCACCGATAATCTTTTTGACTACATCCATACCCTCCACAACCTCTCCAAAAACTGTATGCTTTTTGTCTAGCCAAGGTGTTGCTTTTTCTGTGATGAAGAATTGGGAGCCATTTGTTCCCGGTCCAGAATTAGCCATCGAAAAAATACCGGGCTTGTCATGTTTTAGTTCAGCTAGAATTTCATCTTTGAACTTGTATCCAGGGTCTCCTGTCCCGGTTCCCTGGGGACACCCTCCTTGGATCATAAAGCCCGGTATTACTCTGTGGAAAGTTAGTCCGTCATAATAGGGTTCTCCGGCTTGCTTATGCTTATTCTTAATTTTGCCCTCTGCAAGCCCAACAAAATTAGTCACGGTTAAAGGGGTTTTCTCGTAGTAGAGTTTCCCGATAATAGCTCCATGCTTGGTGGTAATTTTAGCATATAAGCCCGGAGCTAGATCCGCTGCAAAAGATGTAGACGAGACTAAAGTTGTTAAGCTAATGGATAGACTGACAAGCAGAGACCGATATGATATGATACGATTTTGCTGAATCATTTTGTGATGATGGAGGTGTTGATCTTTTTGTAAAGGCAATACTCCATCAGAATCCCATGAACATGGTAACCTCCACATAAGTAGCCCTGAATCAATCTATGAAGGGTATCTTGGTTGATGAATTTTCCTTAGCCAGTGCCTGTTCTCTTTGTAATGTGAGTAATGACTGCTGGGTGCCTTCGATAGGTAATACCTGATGCATCACTTCTTTTTGTTTGGGTATATGAATCGAAAAGTAAGGTTGATTCTGTCGGTCATGTTTTTTTTGGTTTTCGGCACTTGATGTAGCCAATGATGCTGGGTTGCTCCACTCATGATTAGTAAGCTGCCATTTGTTAAATCGATACTTTGCCTGAGGTTGGGATTTTTCTTGTGTTTAAACTGGAATCGCCGGGTGGCACCAAAGCTAACGGAACCAATTACTGGATGATTGCCTAATTCAGGTTCATCATCACTATGCCAAGACATACTGTCTTGACCGTTTCTATACCAATTGAGTAAGACGCCGTTGAAAGCTGTTTTCGCTGCAGCCTCGACACGCTTTTTAATTCCTAATAAGCATCTGCACTTCTGCCAGCTATGAGGTTTGTGTTGGATGTTTGAATAAGTATAACTTGCACAGTCGTCTCCATACCAAGCAACGAGTCGTGGAACTGGTATAGTTTTACCAAACATTTGTATACATTCCCCTTTCCATTGAATTTTTTTCATGAGCGTTAGCAAGAACTCATTAGATTCTTTGCCAGAAAAAAAATCCGGATAAAAGTCAACATGTGCGTCTTCAAGCTGTAGATTCATGATTAACGACTTAATCAGTTTTTTCATACGATGCAATGAGAGAGGGATATGAGTCTTTTTGCTTGCTTATTAATGACTAAAATAATGTCAGCTGCAATGAAGTGTCTCGAGGATTACCAGACACTCATGTAGTGCGTTTTCTATAAATTTGTATTCAACATGTTACTATCCTAAATGCGAACAGAATTAGACCTAAAATTGCTAAAATTTTAATTAT
>JBCCXA010000041.1 GCA_039192515.1 Verrucomicrobiota bacterium
ACATAGTAAGAAGCTTCCACTTCTCGAGCCGAGTGAGAAAGCTCTGCCTGGGAGCGTTCATGAGTCTGCTCCGTGCTCTTCTTAGATCCTCCACTCCTCTCGACTTTCTCTCGAATCATGCTGCAAAAAAGAATAACCCAAGCATGAAAGATAGTGCAAGAAGCCTATGGTATCATAGGGTATTCACTTTGCTTTGAGCAGTTTCCTACCATCCTTCTTCATCGCTTGGATATCAACATTGCCTAAAATACTAATGAGCTTTTCATCATCTGCTGCAACAAAAGCAGATACGTCATTAATGCCAGCCTTACGTAATTTCTTAGCACGTGAAGGTCCTAGCCCATTGATTTCCTCAAGCGCTATAGAGGCTTGCGTTTCTTTCGACTCATCAGACCTAACAACATCTTCCTCCTTTTCTTTAATAACTTTAACTGGAACTGGGACAGCTTCTACTTTGGGTGGATGTTCTTCAGATGGACAAGGTTTTGATTTCTTATCTCCGACAACAATATCATAGGATTCATTTGCTGTCGCATCAAAGCGAACAGCGTCTTTAGAAGAATAAAGAACTTCTTCTTCCTTATTGGTAACTATTAAGTAGAGGTCAGCCCCTACTTCTTTACCTTCCTTAAAATCGCGGACATGATATTCCATCAAAAACTTACCTTCTTTATCAGTCAATGCCCCGCCTAGTTTATCATCATACTTTCGATCCAAGTCATAGAGACGAACGAGTAAACCACTTAATGCTTGCCCATCCTCATCTTTGACACTTCCTCTAACAATCCACTTCTTCGAGACAGGTGGCTGTTGTTGTTTCTCTTTCATCACAGAAGTTTGAGGTGCTTTCCTCGGTCCATATTTAGAATGAACCAGAATAGCTCTATAATCCGCTTTTCCTGCCATGGGCATGACTATTTCTTTATGACTGAAAGCTATATTCTGTTGCTGATCCATGACTCGAAGCTCTAGCTTTTGTGAACGTATCAACTCTTGGATCTTTGCACTCTCCTCATCACTCAGTTCTTGTGATTCCACCACATAATAGCCTTTATCATTCGTGATATGGTGACCGAGTTCGCTCACCCAATCTCCCTTATCATGATAAAAAGCGACTGTCATATAGGGCACCGATCTATAGTGCTCGTCGCGAACGAATCCATGGAGTGCATATTTTTTCTCATTCGTTTCAATAGGCTCTACATGTGCTTGATCACTTATAAAACAAAGCTCTTGGCGAAATAATTGCTTCGCTAAAATTCTTTGAGAAATAGCATCGACACGAGGATGGTTACTTCCATATTTTTGCTTCAAACGCAATCTCTCACGTATCAACAAATTCTCAGAGGCTCGTTCTACACGACATAATTGTTCTGCTTGTTTAGCTCGATTACCATCCAAAGAAGCAATTCCCTTATTTAAATCTCCACTAACAGCCTCTTCTGCAATAACTGTATCCATTTGCTTTTCTCGACTCGATTTTTCCATCTCTTCTTCTCCAAAGACTTACGCTTTATCTTCCCATTGATCAACTTCTTGCTTGGCATTTCCCTTAGCTAATTCCGGTAAAACTGTTTCTTCCATTGATTCACAAAATGCTGGAACCATCTCTGTATTCGGTTTATCGACGATATAGACGGGAACAAAACTCCGAACCACCACACAATGTGTTGCTTGATTCCCTGACGTATTATTCATAGCAATCGAAAGGGAGAAAAGAGAAGCGGCAGCACGCATAAGAGTTTCCTGAAAACGATTACCTCCTGCACGCAACGAAAATCCAAATAGTAGAGCATTGGCAAGCAATATGTCGTCGGATAAGCTTGCTGCACATTGATTTCCTCTAAAACTAATATCATCAAAGGTCACCACTAAAGTAGAACATAATGAAACAGTCTTTCCTGTCTCAAATAAATCTAGGGTCACTTGATTATCATTGAATAGCACCTGTCCCCCTATTAAGAAGCGTCCGATACCCAAACTCCCAAGACCTGATGACTTTTCATACAGTTTTTCGGAACCCCACATTTTATTTCCTGATTTTTGAACATTCTTACTTCCCTTCCCTAAAGCCATAGCAAAAGCAGTGAAACCTCCGTATATCTCCTGGCTCATGCCAAGATTTCGAATATCCACTGTTACCGCTTGGAAGCCTGAGTCTTCAGTGAGTGGCATTTGACCATAACTATGTAGTTGATTGGCTTCGATGGACATTTGGCCTATTCCCTCTACAGACAACGCTTGTCCTAAGGGCGTTGAGACAATGTTATCACGTATTGAGACTGCTGGCACACCTGATGGAACAGGGATCATCTTATCTTTAAAAAGAATGGGTTTCATCGGTGGCGTCGCATTAGCGATTGTGATCCCACCTCTTTTACCTTGTTTAGCTTGTTTGGGGCTGGTTGCTTTTTTCTCTCCATTATGAAGCACGCGATTAGAAGCAATCTCTACTCCTTCTCCATATAAAACAAAGATACCAGAAACAGGATCAAGATAATCACGGCCATTTTTTTCAATTAAATTACCTTTGATGACCAGGTTGTAAGCCCAAGCTAAGGCGATCCCTCCGTAGCCCATTTCATCTAGCATTTTTTCGGGTGTGTCACTGAGTTTTCTTCTCAAACAGCCACGTATATCGTTACCCACAATTGTCAGGTTATTCACTGACACCATTTCATCTGCTTGTTCTAAAGGAAAGAACCCCGGAACACCAATACCGTTAAGCCCCATTCTATAGATACGATTTTCTTTAATCGAGATATCATAGAGGAAGCCTCCTACTTTTCTGAACTTGCCATCAATCTGATATAAATAGGAAGCAACAGCAGGTTGGGTATGAGCACATAAGTGATCTTCCTTACCACCCTTCCCGGATGCTTCAACCCAAATTTCCTCAGCAACAGAGTCACCTTTCTCGTCAATATAGTCAAAATGACCCAAGGTAATTCCATTACCTGATCCACCTAGAATCAAATTATCTAGAATATGAACTCGCTCAGAACCTCCACCTATTTGAACACCACCTGGATGGGCCTCTAGCTTTCCTTTGTCCGCCTCGTCCTTGATATCAATTGAGTTCCAAGCACCTTCATCACTATGCCCTTCTTCAATCTCTTGTTCTGATTTCTTTTCGACATAGTGCTCACTACTTACGATCACCATTTCTTCCTCACCCTCAACTTTTACTTCGTCAGAATTCTCTAGGCTTGCAAGTGCTTCTTTAACCTCCTCTAAATGTTCTGCAATATCTTGCTGAGAGCCTAGCTCCATCTCTTCAGCGAGTCTTCTTCTGTCACTCATCTCCACCTTATTTTTCTCAAAGTAAATATCATCCCCTTGCAGGAAAACCGTAGGCTCTGATCCAGGTCTATTGCGAACCCTCATCCAGCAATTTTGTATTTTGACATCTTTCCCATTAACTAAGTAAATCGAACTTTTCACTGATTGAATCCACATATTTTGAATGTAGATACTTTCAAGGCTTGATAGCTCCTTCGTCATTTCCTTCTCACTTCTCGAAGTATACCCCATCCCCTCCATATAGATGCCCTTGCCTGTTACAGAAGATTGGATCATAAAGTTTTCTAAAAGAATTCCCTTAGATCCTAAGATCCTAAAAGTTGCGGCCATCTTTGAGTCCTGCTCTTCTAGACTCGGAGATGCTTCAACTATGGAACGCCAGCCACAACCGACAATCTTAATACTCCTTCGGTGTTTAATGACAACGCTCTCGCGAAAAGTCCCGGGCAATAAGCAGATCTGTCCTCCTCGCTTCTCTGGCAATGCATCGATAGCTTCTTGTATCGAATCAAAATCACCAAAACTCGTCACGCCATCACCGACTCGATAGGTGCAACAGCCATCGAGTTGTGTAAGAGGATGAAACCTCTTTCTGCAATCTTCTATGAGTCGCGGTATTAATTCAGCTTTTTCACTACGCTCCCATGTGATCACACCCAGTGGCACTCGGTCGATCTCAATCCCCTCAGGTTTGAGGTCTGGTACAAGCAACTCAGGATTACCTATACCGCTCGCACGAACTTTAAAGGTCCAGTAGTCTCCTGAATAGTAGTGAAATAAAGAAGGATCATCAAAGGCCAAGCGGATTCCGTCCCGAAGTTCTTCACCGGATCCCCCACCGAGAAGTTTAGTATAGTCACTTAGAGGGAGTATCCCATTCCACAGTCTAAAAAAGACTGTTTTATCTGAGGCTGGCAGTGTTCCGAAATGAGGGCTACTAGAAAGTTCGAGGTCATTGATATTATTCAATGTCGCTTCTGCTCCATAGATAATTTCCCAATGCCCTCTCTCCTTATTAAATTGTAAGGCTTCTAGGTAAAATTGATCTAGGCCTGAAGTCGCTATGGCCTGCAAATTGGCCATGATCTCTACTTTATCTCCCGACGTTGCTGAATGAATAAAACGGCCACGGCCTACAAGTCCACCATTAAACTGGGACCACTTAAAGGTTAGTAATTCATCATTGGTTTCAGCAATCTCGATCCGGTAGAGGTAGTGCTCCATTCCCGCATACCCCCCACCTTCTACAACGGGACAATCACCAGCTATTTGAGTAGTCGGTTGAAGGCTTGCTAAAAGCCTGCCTTTAAACTCCTTTTCCTTAACCCTTGCTTTCAGGAGCTGCTTTCGAACATCATGACAATTTTGCTCTCCCTCCAGGCGTAACAACCGAAGTCGCATGGAAGTATGTAGACGCTCTGTCGTGTCAATCCCTCCAAGAGCTGGCTCTAATAGTTGCTTGGGTACTTGAAAACCATTGATCGTTTCTCGCCAAACTTCCAATACAACAGCATCTCGAGTTCTTAAATCGATGGAACTTGGATCAACCGGAGGAAT
Organism: Verrucomicrobiota bacterium; assembly: GCA_039192515.1. Classification (NCBI taxonomy): domain Bacteria; kingdom Pseudomonadati; phylum Verrucomicrobiota; species Verrucomicrobiota bacterium. Next base: position 4,861 of record JBCCXA010000041.1, read on the forward strand.
CAGGGGGTGGCGATAGTAATTCAGCTGTAAAGTTCTTGGAGAACCTTCACCATCCTTACCATGATGTAAATGAATCAATTTGCCATTGACCCATATATGCCCTGGAGCCAATTGAACCCACAACGTCTGTTGGTCAACATCGCCAGCGGAAAGAATTTTAAAGCTATCCTTCTCACTTGTCGAAACAGCTGCAACATTTGGACCTATGATGTCACTAGCTGCGGTATCCTGCCAATGGTTCGCAATCTGCGTTTGTGCATTACCGTCCGTATCAAGACTCACTCGTCCTTGCTGATACAGCACACCATTGAAATTAGTTAGAGGGTCAAACTCCCACGTTGAAAAATCGCCTTTCATTATTTCTTCCTATATACTTTTATTTCTTTTTTAAAAAATCAGGTCACCGGCACAACAACTGGCCTTACTCCTACCGGCATGAATTCTCGATAACGAATCATAAGATTCTTCCATTTATGACTTTCAAGCTGAAAACCGAAGGCCCCCATTCTATCTTCGCGAGGTCCTTCCTGAAGAATGCTTTCTGACGAAGTGCAGGCAAGTTGTCCATAAGCAGCATTCTCAAAAATTTCGCTCGTAAATCTCAGCTTATGCGAAGTCCCTTTAATGCAGGCATAGTTATGCGGTAGGCGATCGCCAACACCTTTAAAATAACTGAACTTGATACAACCCACTTGGTTATTAAATACCTCGAGCTTACTGACAAATAATCCTCCTTGACCGTGAATCGATTCCACACGAACCTTGCCAAAGAATGTCACCCCAGCAAATTGCATCGTTGGACCCCAACTTATGTCAGGCTCGCTAGCTGAAGAAATAGCTAGAGCCTGATTGTTTTCATCCCCAACTCCTACCCCAGCATCGACAATTAAATCAGCCAGGTCGAGGCTGTAGCTACCTCGATCCGCGAAAACAGAACCTACCACTGAGCGTTGAATAATGACCTGAGGCACTTGGGAAAAGGCTTCTCTTTCTTTGTTTTGTGAAAAGCCGTAACCGATTTTCAAACGAAACGAAGGCTTTAGACCTGAACGTGTTTCATCGAGTTTTTCTTCTCCTCCTGGATCTAATGTTGCATCTAAAACCTCAAAAGAATTTAGAGCCGCACGAGCAATCAATGGATCATCAGCAGAAAAAACACTTTCATCACGTGTCATCATCACACCTTGTAACCGCATGAAGAGATGATTCATCACACCATCTAGAGCATTCTGCACTTCTGCGTTATTATTTTGAACCTTTGCAGGGCGCACCCTTAAACTTTGTTTTAAAGAAATAATGGGACGATGCCCGTCAGCGGACCTTATGATCAAAGAGCGGTTCAATAGGAGATTGGGGCCTCCGTCTTCGTCTAAAATCCCATCTACATTCGATAGATCCAGCTCGTGAACCATACTATCCTGTATAGTAATGATAAGTGGAGAAATCCTTTGCTCCAACCCTCCAAGAGCTTCTTCTAGGCTTGGGGTATGAGCATCCAGTGTATTTACTACAACATGATCAAAAGTTTCGCTATTCCATTCAGTAGGGGCGGATATGCGTGTCATAGGATGTGCGCCTACTGGACCGACAGCTCCGTAGGTATAGGTCAGCAAGAGATGCTTCTTTAAAGCTTCACGTTGCTTAACCGACTCGACGCCAATGGCTAGTCGTCCACGCGAAGGGTCAATTGCTACTTCAAAAAGATCTAAGGGCCTAAATAAACCTGTCTCCCATGCACAAAGATTTTCCCCTCTAAACCTCCATTCTATGGAATCATCAAATGCAGTTCCTGGGAGATGCAGTTGTAGGCCAGCTGGACTAAGCTCAAAGTCCCTCATCTGAATATTCGTGGGATCATAGAGATTAGTCGTCACGTAATTAGATGAAACATCTACTGCGCCTCCACTCTGCAAACGAGCAGGACTCATAGGACCAGGGGTTTCATCCAACTGACTAACGCGTAGTATTCCTTCTTCAAGATTGACACGCATCGTGTTGAAAAGTTGCAAAGAACGTCCCAGTGGATGTACATCAAAGCGCACCACATACTTGGCTGCATTACTGGAGGGGCTTGAAATAGTTTTAGACCCTCTCCACACCGGCCTGCTCAAACGAACACGATAATCCTTAAGCCTCCACAAGAAGATAGCCAAGTTAGGCAAATTATAAGCAATTCGACCTTTATCCACGACTTTTACATCAGCAAGATGCGCATGTGGATCAAAAGCTGTCGCCAATAAACTCAGTTGAGAGGGGGAACGTAAAGTAACTGTCCCCCCTCGAACCGCATCTTTCATGGAATGATCCTCTCTTCCATAGGGTGGCTCACCACCTGAATCAGGGCGTTGATGATTCAAATGTTGGTTCCAGAGCAAATTTTCTCTGAGCTCCACACAATGCACTCCCCATTTTGTTAAGTTGTATGTTAGAAGTTCCACCGCCCCTTTTGTGCCTTTGCGACGGCGTAACGCAATAGTGTCAGCAACATCTGCTCGCAAGGTAACGGGGTCTCCCGAAAGATGTGTCGTTCCAACTAAATCAGCTAAATAAGGAATGACCCATTCATCACAAGTCTCGATAAAAAAGTCATGATATAAAGACTCTATATTCTCATGAATAGCCCCTAGAGCATCCTCAACTGTTTCCAGATAAGCTTTTAGCTGACCAGGCGGTATCTGCTCTTCATCCTTGATCTGATAAATAGCGGGTAATCGCGAATAAAGAGGAGTCCTTAGATCACTCATGCCGAACATTCCTCCGGACTTACATTTTGACTTACCTGAATCTCTAACTGCTTTTCATGAAGCTGGAAAAGCCCGTTGGAAGGACAAGCCAGTGTTGGGTAACTCGCAAAAGCGTTCGGCAATTGCAACTCATCGGGTGTACCCCCACTTGGAAAAACATAATGGGCTTGATGCTTCACCCAATTAACCCCCTCCACTTGCTGGACTACACCCTCGATCCGATTAGTATACTCATGTTGTCCGATCTGGCGCTCAGATAGACTAAAGAGGCCTGACTCCGGATCTTCTTCACCTTCTATCGCTCCCAACGCCTTTCTGACATCCATCAATACCGCATCCGATAGATACGAAGGATTTAATCCAATAAGAATTTTCAAATAAATGTAATGAAAATAGGAGGGAACTACCTTAATAGGATAACGTTGTGTTCCTCTGCAACGATTGTAGCCGCTCAGTGTTTCGCGGACAGCCTCAAACTCAGCTTCGCGCCCTGATTCCATGAGAACCGTAATCTGGATACATGGCATATTGTCTTCAAAAGCCCATGAAACAATTGCCTTGATAATACCCGGTATGGACAGCGCTTCCTTCTCATAATCTTGCATACTCACCATGCGGCCTAAACTTTGCACTTTACCGGGCGCCGCCTCGCGAGCATTACCAGCACTCTCAGGTTCAGCCCCTCCAGTAGCGGATGCTGGCATCAAGACTTTCTTCAAATCTTTGACACGAGCATTGACACTAGGCTTTGATCCATCTTTAAGCTTTCCGTATGCACCAGAGCCAGTCTTATAAGAGGCCGTTACATTACTCTTACCCGAAGGTAGGCGAGCGCCATGCACCCCATCCCCAAATTGTACCCAGCTTTCGCCTTTTGAGTCCTGCCTGACGATATAAATTTGCTCCTCAGCATCTTTTCCAAAGAAGGTGTCTACCTTTGTCCATAGCTTATCATTCACATAGACTTCCAGCTCAGGAATTTCTGGAGGCGTCGCACTCGTGCTCATATGATAAGTCAAAGGGGCTTTGGGTAACCTATATGTTTGAAAGGTCTGACGGTTATCTCCATTTCCCAATATAGCTACAGGCATTTTTTTACCCTGTTTCGCCAGAGCCAGGTTCCCGTAGACAGTCACGGAAGGATTGGCTTCATCAAACTCTTGTATATCGAAGCAGTCCAGAGTTTGATCAAATGTTAGCTTCCAAAATTTCTTATACCATTCAGGTTCCGGACCAAGCGCTTGATAGGGTGGTACGTTAGGATAGAAAAATTCATATTCATTAGTGCAAGATAAAATCAGCCCTTCTTTCTCTTCCTTTTGCAAACACAATGTCCTCCCAGCTAACTTTGAGGCTTCTTCACGAGTTCCATAATAGTAAAGCGAATTAAAAGACTCATCAGGCTCAACTTGGAACTGTCTTTCTGAACAAACGATGAATGCTGGACTTACCACTTCATGCATGACAATGGACTGCAACTCACTTTGAGGAGTGGTGAAGTAATAAAGTGGATCAAGTTCATCTAACCCATTGGGATCTAGAGCAAGAACTGTTGTCGCACTATTGAGCGCCCCCCATTTCCTACTTTCTTGACGAACCTCTTTGATTTCAAGGTCCAATGCAAACCTCTGGTCATTTACGATACTCTGGTTAGACACAATATGCCCGGTGCAAATGATACGCGTTCCTACTGTTATATCCTGGACTTCATATTCAAGGGGGAAATCCCCAGCTTTCAACTCACTGTAAAATTCCTCCATCCCAGAAGACACTGCCGTATCTAAATCCAAATAGCGCTTTGTAAGAACCGACTCTACCTTCTCGACGCCTCCCGTGGCATTCAGCTTGATCACCTGCACTGGTGCGTTGTGTCCAAAATGTTTAAAACTTCTTCCTATCTTATACGCTTTCACTGGGCCCGTTTGAGAACCGCGCAGTTTCCCCTCTAAATGAAGAATGATTCTATCTAAAACTACCTCTACGTCCTTGACTTGAATAATCTCAGCGGTGCGGTTGAAATCTTGATAATCCCAATACACGCGATCTGGGAGAATAACGATACGATCTCCTGCCTGTATATCTAACTGAGAAGTATCTGCAAAAGGCTGGGAATCGAGTTGATGAACTTCTAATGTTTGCGCCCCTATACCGAGATGCACATTAGCTTCAAACCTTTTGCGATAGAGACGAAATTGGTTTAAATGTGGATGAGCCATAAAGGCGTTAGCCACTTGAAAATGATCCGTCTCACTTCTTTCTTCTAGATCAGCCTGAAGAGGAAGTCCCTGTGGAATATTAACTTCCTTATCCCCTTTGATTTCGAATGCAAAAAAAGATTTCCCTCCCAATCCAGGTGACAACCTATAACCCAAAAGGCGAACGAGATCATTAACACTCTCGCGCCATGTGGCTGTTCTAAGAAACGTTTCGTTTGCATAATTCTCTTGATAAAAGGTAAGGATGTCACCTAAGACTGATACGCCTTCCAAAAGAGCAATGGCAGGGTCATCAGCCTCCCGATGCGTCCATTCAGCAAGCGCTTCTTTGGTATTCAACTCATTCAACAAAAACGCTCTAATATCTGCGTAGCTGCCGATGCGATAATGAATTTTATCTAAGCCAGGGCGATTATTTACCTTAGCGGGAAAACCCACAGCAGAAATGCAGTGATTGGTAGAATCCATAGTCATTTTCTACCTCCTTTCATATCAAAACGAATGAACCCACTTTCCATATGATTGGGATCATTGCGAACCTGAATAATTTCTTGCGGAGAAATTTCTATCTTTTTTCCAGTCCCTGGAGTATGAGCATTCCAACGCCTCATATTGATAAAGCGGATGCGGTCTATGCCAGTAATCTCATAAATCCTTCCAGCTATTTGACTCTCGTAGAGTGCTTGACCAAAGGTCCATTCATCTGGATGAAAGAAACCTCGACGTCCATCAGGAGTATGGAACTCAGAAAACTCGTTTTCTAAAATATAGCGAATATCCTGCCGCCAATAATCCGCGTGAATACAAACTGAGACAAAAATCTCTAATGGAACAAAATTTGGAGTACGTATCTCATAATCTTCTCCCAGCAAACGAAAGACCTCTAGATGACTGCGTATTTCCTCGTCTAACTCACTATTAATTTCTGTGGTTCCCATCGGATCAACGATAATTCGCACCGTTCGCCAACTACCGACCCATGCATAAGAAGCAGAAGCTCTAGACACCTTTTCAAGCTCCTCAACCCTCTTTACATAATCAACCAGAGTGACGGCACGCAACTGCTTGGCACGGTAAGCCTCAGGAGCATTTCTTAAAATAGAGTCCACACTTTCCGGATCCCTACCATTGGTCACATCAAACGGATTCCAGCAATGCTTAATTTCCGGGGTGGCTTTAGAATCAAAGGAACTCAGTGAGTCAGCCCCCACATTCCCGATGACGCCACCGCCTACTTGGTAAGAACAATGAATAATAGCTCCGTCTGGCAGAGCTTTCCCGTTCACTCCATCACCAAAACGCAAGAAGCCTCTTTTCAATTCATCTACTTCCACGACAAAATGATCCCCATTCTCATCACTTCCATCACTGTGAATCAAACTGATCACTTCATCCCAATCATCTTTGCCTCCACCAGGTATTTCCACTTGCAAGCGAATACTAGATCGAGAAGGTTCTTGTCCTCCTGGCTCAGTAGGTATAAATGCTAATGGGGTCTCCGGTAATGTACAGATAACCCCTCTTTCTGTCCGCTCAAAATGATAATCAGTACTTTCAATCAATTTCTCACTCGGCTCCAAAAAACGGAAACGTCTAGGAGCACCTTGGTAAACTTCTACTAAGTTTCCATGAAACAAACTAATATCCTCCACCTTCCCTGTTGGCCCATCTACTACAAAACAATAGTTTGCATGCAAAGCATCCTCTGGTTTCCAATGCACACGTAGGATCCATGCTGATGTTTGTGGATCTTGAATAACCTCAGAATCCTCATCGTCTGTAAGCAATTCAAGCAATTGCCTTTTAATGGGATCACGTCCTGCACTTTGACCTGTTCGAGGATTCAAATGCTCTTGTAGAACCAAGCGTGTAAATTTCTTTTCTTTGAGCAAACCTCGCACCTCTTCAACAGCGGCTTGATTCGAATCCACCAATTTTAAGTCCGCAGAAGTGCTGCCCTCTGCTAAGGCGGGAACGGTATCACTCCAAGTATAAAGTGACATCCTATTGAGCAAACGGTGGGTAAATCTGTCTTCTCTGACAGAAAATGATACGCCCGCACTCCCATCCTTTTCATACCCGGTTTGAATAACAAAGTCTTTTGCTATGATGTGTGCATCAACGTTCTGAACTTCACAAGCGAGTAAAGCGCTAGACTGATTACCTTGATGAATATGATAATCCACCATTCGCACATGACGCGCTAAAGATATACGCTTCCGCGCTGACCCCAAATAAGCCTCATTGGCGACTCTATCCTGATAATCACTCAACTCATCTGCTGCAGCACTAAAAAGGTCAATCAAAACATCATCCAAAGCTGCTCGACTCGTTGGTGTCCAATGAGGAACGCGCTGTGTCATCATAGCCATCATCGTATGACGAAAAGAATCAAAGTCCTTAGCCAGGTAATTTATGTTTGGCTCTAGTTTCGGTTTCTCGGGAATCTGCCACTCTGGAGCGCAATTCACATTGAAGCAGCCAGGTCTAAACTTAAAATCAATCTCATTAAAAACAGGATCTATATTCCTATACACAATGTTTAAGGTATATGTCGAATAATCACCTATGGGGCTCACTATTAAGCGAAGCTTCTTTTTACTCACATCACCCGTGACTTGAGTCACTTGGACTTGGCCTGCGGCATTGCCACCTAAAACACGATGTCCTCCTCTGATAGGGAAAATAGTAGTTGCTAAATCAGGGCTCGTAGAAAGATCCCTTATCATATTCGAAAGCTCATTCTCATTGTAAAAATACAAATCTAACACGGCCTCTTGGGAAGAGACTGCAGGCTGTAAGGCGACTAAAACTAAATGAATGCCATTCAAGCTACCTAGGGTAGCTGCTCTCTTACTGATAGCCTCTTGATCAATAATCGCCATAACTATCCCGTACCTCTCTGAAATTTCAAAACTCTCGGTTGGTCTTGTCCTGCTATGTGGTAACGGACCGACACCAGCATCTCATCATCCTGACCGAACTCTGCCTGAACATCCTCCAAAGTAACTCGGTGTCCCAACCACCGTGAAATGGCTTGTGTAATGCGAGCTTTCACCAAGCCTTTCGTATTCTCGTCGACATTTTCAAAGACTAACTGCCTTAAACCACCACCAAACTCAGGAAGAAATAGCCGTTCGCCAGGATTCGTCAGTAGAAGTTGCATCAGCTCCTCGTGAATCTGTTGCTCCACACTTTGCACCTGGACGCTGCGACCATTCGAGCCGATATGAAAAGGAAATGAAAGATGGGAACCACTCATACACTATCTACATTCGTTGGTGTATTAGCAACTACCGCAGTCCCTTGAAAAGCCTTCTCAGCATTCTCGCATTTGCCCATACTTGCTTCAGTTAATAGCGCATACTTTCCTACTTTCACCTTTGAAGCGCCACCCGACCATTTGACACTAACGCAAGGCGAATATTTAGAACCCACGGTGAATGGACATCCCACCACTTGATGGGTTTCGTTTTCCAAAAGCAAAGACGCCTCAGAGGCTTTGACTTTACTCTTTGAACTTGAGAACACGACCTTACCACCATGTGGACACATGACCGTGCTGGCTGTTGTTAAAAGTTTAGGCATTCCATGTAACTCCTATCCAATACTCATTCCGACATCATTGACTGTTAAACTAATTCCGTTTGGTGTGAGGGACACCTTTGCTGCTTTCAGCTCGATTGCTAACTCCGTTTTTTTCATACTCAGTTTCGCACCCTCGGCATGCTCTATACTGACCTCACCTACCTTATCATCCAAAATGACTTTGTGGCCTGCTGTTGATACGATAGCACGAGCTTCATTATCTTGAGGCTCAGGTCTTTCATCATCCGCCCAAAGCATTCCACACCAAATCGGTATACTTATGTTACCGCCGGCACATTCGATCCAGACGAGGCTTTCCACTTCGGGAATAAAATTCATGCCGTGCTTATTGCCAGCAAAAGGGAGGCATGGCCAAGCCCAGGGAGACCATTCATCTTCTCCGTAAATAGCAGGGACTTCAGCTCGAATCCTGCCCAGTTTATCGGGATCATCCACATCTCTCACAATACCGGGATACTTACCATAGGTATTGTGCTCGGAGCTTTTGATTACTCCTACTAAAAGGTCTTCATGAACATCTGTGGGCATCTGACTACTTTCTTCTGTCCTTCCTATTAAAAAATGGCTTCCTCTGGAGTTGATGAAATGCTGACATCCGAAATGGCATTACTTACCAATGAAAAAGACTGCGTGTAAATAGAGGGTGTAATGGTATGCGTCACACGTGTGATCACATAATTGGTACTGACCTTGGTCTCACCTGCTTTGACTGTCACCATTTGATAAGGCTGCAAGACTCCATGATAACATTCATGCGATAGGCTCCCCTCCCCTTTTAATACCATAGAACCTGCGTCCGTCTTACCTTGAGCATAGGTCTCTGCGTCTACTCGGCTCGGTGCAGGCACAATCAACACTTCATCTTCATCCTCTTGCTCACCATCGGTTGCCTCAGCATCCCCTAGCAAATTGGTATTTTCAAAACTGGACTCATGCCACCGAATCGATTTGGTACCGAGATCAAAAGAGAATGACCTGACTCGCTTCTTCTTACTCAGCTCAGCCTCCACATGAAAATCTGAAATATTTCTTCCGCTTCCTACCACCACCAGTGGAGGAGGTCCATCACTGGCCAACTCATTCGGATATGATTTTAAACACCCAATACTCTTACCCACTGTTTCAGCCGGTAAAACATAACCATGCTTGTTATAATATTCTGCAATCTCTTGGATCACTCGCATATTACTCAAGCGTTGAAACAACACAGGATCCACACTCTCTTGTGTTTCCTTTAATTCATCAACCTCCACCGACTCAATAGTCTCAATTTCTTTGAAGAGCTCCTCAACAATCTCTTGAAAAGATTTGTTCTCTAAATACTTTGGTTTTTTCTTACGATGCAGTTTTGCACTATCATCTTGAAAGCGAAAATGCACCAGGCTACTGCCAGGCTGAGAACTCAAATCCCCTTGATACCCGACCAAAGGGCCATCAATAAGTGGAATAAATTGACCATCTCCTGGGTCAATTTCTATTCTGACACGGGAAAACTTCTTATTCAAATCTTCGTCTAATCCTCTCCAGCTTCCAGCCTCATCCATGCAAAGCGGAAATTGAAGCCTAGCCTCCCAAGCCATGTCTACCTCTTGCTCGACCACAATAGACTCTATACTCCCTAGCTCCTCCTCAGTAGCGGGTTCGTTTCCAAAATAGACTCTGAATTGTTTGTCTGCCATTAGTGCTTGGGAATCTTGATAGAATTGTTTGAATCTTCGACCAGCTTATTAGCCACCAATTCACTGTTCGCATCTGCTATATGCCAAAATTTACTGGAATCATTAAAATGCTTTTGCGCTAAGGTATCTAACCGTTCTTCTTGGGTGAAAGCCACTGGCTGGCTTGATGGCTTCGGTAGCTTTCTGAGCTTAATTGCCGACACACTCTGATCCACCTTATTGGTGGTTTGCACAATGTCCACTTTTGCATATCTAGATGAGTCTAAAAACATGATAACCTCTCATTTCATTTATGCTCTAAACATCCACGACCATTTCAATTGCCTGTTCCACGGTATTTGCTAGGTTCGCTATGGCCATGGCCTCCTTCACAATATCCGTGTAAGTCTTTGCCCCTTTCGCTAACCAATCATCAGAACATGGATCAACATCTTGAACAGCCATGGTAATCGATACCTCTGCCTGTGTTGGATTGAGCAAAAAATCATATTGTTGCTCATTGATTGTCATCGATTGAATGGTTACAGGAAGCACCCTCGTGGGGCCCCACATAAAAATGATCTTAGGATATTTCTCTCTTGGGATCGGTTGCGCTGGAACATCTTCATCACCCCCCGAAATGGCATCGCCAATCGCGTCGATCGCCTCACCTATGAGTCCTGCAATGATGTTACTTGGCTGCACCATTTTTTCCAAAGCCGCCAACTGTGGACCAATGCCAAACCCACGGGCGAGAATTTTATTATCTTTCAAGAGGTCTGCTGCATGAAAATGGGCTGTTAGCGAAAGTGTTTCCACAGGCATGTCTCCCGCTTGTCCTGTTTCACGGCTATTAGCTCCAGTCGGACGCTCAGGCACATTGATCGTTCTCGATAAGCTCTCAGGATTAAATTGAAAGATTACGATATTTGGAATTGGACCAATCAAGCCCGAACCATACTCCAGCAATAATCCTCTAAATCGAAATCCCATTAAGCCTTTTCACCCTTTCCTTGCCCTACCTCACGATGAAGACTCTCCGTAATATGCGAGACCATGCGCCTATTCAAATCATCTGCACTGTCATTCTCTCTTGCTATCAATTTTGCAGTGTGAATCTCTGGCACCTGCACTGCTTTCGCTAAGCCATCGACCGGTATTTGAGACAGTGCACTCACTAAATGATCTTTCAAAGATGCCGCAGCCGCGCGTGCCTTTTCTTGATTTACTCCCTTCATCTGAATGTGAATACGATCAATATGAACTTTAGTCATTACCCTTTCTCCTCCACTTCATGCACCACGGATGCATAAGGACCAAACTTCTCGTAACTGATCGATCGCCCCAGTTTATCAAACTCCCTTTTCACTGCGATCATGACATCTTCCATATAAAGTCTATGACTGGAGCCATTCCTACCCTCTTGCATGCGACTAGCACTTAGTAGACATGCATTGAGAACAACAGAGCGAATGTGGCCACCAGAAAGTGGAAACTGCCTAGCTAAAAAGTCAAAGTTCATATCTTTCGTCTCAACATTTCTCGGGACAAACTGCTCCCATATTCGTTTTCTTTCGACTTCACCAGGTAAAGGAAAGTCGACGACGTAACGCAGGCGACGAAGAAAAGCTTCGTCCAAATCTTTCTTACGATTGGTAGCCAGAATGGCGAGACCTTTGAAACGCTCCATTCGCTCTAACAAATAGCTAATCTCTACATTAGCAAATCGATCATGGGAATCTCTGACCTCGCTACGACGACCAAACAAAGAATCTGCTTCATCGAAAAACAAGATCATGTCACTTGCATCCGCCGCATCAAAAAGCCTCTTAAGGTTTTTCTCTGTCTCCCCAATGTATTTATTGATCACTTGTGAAAGATCAATTCTGAACATGGGCAGGTTCAATGTACGGGCCAAAATCTCCGAGGCCATGGTCTTACCTGTTCCAGGAGCTCCAGCAAACAAAACAGCTATGCCTACCTCATTCCATGCTTTACCAGTTCCCCAGTCATAATGCACCGTAGCCAGCGAGCTCATTGCTTGAGTGATATCTAAAAATTGACGTTTTTGTTTAGGTGGCAATATCAGTTCTTCGGAATCAAAGCGTGGCTCGACTTTCTGAGCAAGCCCGTCCATATTCACCGCGAGCTCACATCGACAAGCAGAGAAGAGATTTTGTCGCTCAATTGCAGATGAAAACGAATTAAGTCCGTCCGCAATACTCTTAATCGTTTGGCGTTGATATCGAAATCGTCTAGCACACTCCGAGATATCTTCCTCACTGAGCGCATTTTCACTTTCCAAATACTGCTTCCAAGCATTACGCCGCTCGTGATAATCAAAATCAGGGGTTTCCACAACAGGTAAGATCCATCTTTCGGGCAAAGCCTTTTTCTCATCCTTATCTGTAAGTGCTACATAGAGATGAATAGGAAGCGCAGGCAAGCTATTCCACATCATTGATGCATTCTTACCCATAAACTGTGATGATTCCTTGATAACATGGGCAGGAAGAAAAAGGTCTACCCCTCGGAGCCAACAAAGAACGATAATAGAATGAAGAAAATGGGGTGCATCACTAAACCGCAACAGTTCCTTCAATTCTACGAGCATAGCCCCATTCAATTCTGCCATGGCTCGAGAAAGAGCTAAGTGATCACCTCTTTCAGGACCATAAACGGGAATGATTTGCAAATCTTGGCGTTGATTCGCACGTAATCGAGCCGCAATGAGTTGTGCGCTATCCGATAAAGAATGTGAATCGAATACGGAATGATTACATTCTGCAAGACAGTGATGAAGGGTCAGATCTGGAAATAACAGCTGATAAGCTACCATACTTGAGATGCTTAACGATGTGTCCCACTCGATTGCTTTTGCTGCACCATTCCCAATACGAATGATACCGTAACGATACAGTGGATGTGAGACATCTGAGAGTTGCATCACTTGTTCTGGGTTATCCCAGAGCTTTTGCAGCAGACCTAGCGTAGGCTGAGTCTTGTTAGGGTCATTGAGGCATGAAGCCATCACACTGCCGACTGTATTATCAAATGAAGGAGCCAAACAAAGTGCTAACAGAAAAGATGAAGCATCATCTAATTGAAGCGACTCCACAAGCCAGCCAAATGAGCCTTGCAGACCTTTCATTTCATGAGCAGAAAAATGAACTTCCAACTGTTCGGTTAAATAACGCGCACAAATATCCTCTTCATAGAAACGAAGTTTATCCTCTTGAAATCTGACTTGATCTAAAATGGTAGGAAGTTTCTCGCTAAAAGGGGGCAATGGTCCGTTTTGCAGATCAGGTAAGATCCCTCTCTCATTCCATATCCAAGCTATCTCCCTTCGCAAGCGCACCGTCACTTGCTTTAACCAGAAATTAGCACAAGCATCCTCCGCCATTAAATCAGGCGTAAAGCTAACTGGCTCTTGCTTTTCTTTCACAGCTTTCATTAGGGCACCAAACTGATTGAAGGACTATTCTTGGCCTGCTGACCATTAACTCTTAGGATGACCAGGTAATCACCTCTAGGAACTGCTTTCTGGTTTGTTATTTCTAATTCGAGAGAAGTTTGGTCTGCTACAAAAACAAATTCGTCAAACACTGCCACGGTCCTACCCTGGCGATAAAGCGCTACAAAAACATCGTCCTCTTCACTACCGAGACGAACACCCGACAATACAACCTCAACAGTTACATCAGCCTGCGGATCCGTTGGCATGATGCTCATCACGTTAGAGACTAAAACCCTAGAAAGAGTTGGTAACAATTGCCCCACCACGAGATTGCTGCTTCTCTTCTTCCCACTAATTAACTCTTGTTCTACCTTAATGGGATAGCTACCTGCGGACATAAGAGTTCCATCTGGCAGCTCCGCTGTGACTTCACAATCAAATTGACTTGAAGATGGCACTCCGACAATGCTCATTTCCGAGTCCCCAAGCCTTGGCTGAAGCCCACTGATGTCAAGGTCATTGCCTACAAAAGTAATCGTCTGTCCGACTTCAAATTTAGACGGCAGCACTTCTTTCAACGAAGCTCCCAGCTTGGGAAGTACATGGATTCCTATTGGCATACTTGCTTCGGCAGCTGAACTGCCGGACGTATCATAATCGATACCAACAAGTAAGGAGTATGAAGGAGGCTCGGCATCCGCAATCATAATCGGCCCCACATCAAAACCTACCGAAAGGCGGTACTTCTCATCCGAGCCTTGCATCAGACTTGAAAGAAGCTCCGAAGAGCTATCGTCTAAAGTCACCTTGATGTCCTGAGGATTATCTTTAAGTGCCTTTTCGGATTCCGCATTCAATTCCAGAAAACTCATCGATTGAACTGCTCGTAAACACTCCCCTAAATTCTCATGCGCTTCAATGGTGTCGCTGGCACCATCTTCATCAAAGGGCGTAAGAATATATTTCAACCTCAGCCAAAGAGGGGGATTCTGCCCTTCATCAAGAGGCACATTGCGCATATGAGGATCCACGGCGACTTCATAGAGAAATAAGTTAGCCTTTGGCCCACTGGAGCCACTGGGCTCTGGACGAGAAACCGTAACTGGCAAAGACGTTCGATCCTGCAGATGATCTTGTAGGAGTTTTGTCACTGCGCCAATCGCTTTCCCTGTATCAACTAATGCCATGTTACTAATTCTTTGCGCTACAAATAATGTCGGGAAAGCCTTCTACTGACTCCCTGTTTACTCTGACTTCCTTTTGCTCTTGGTTGCATCATCTCCTTCTTGGCCATATTGAAATTCTGAGGAGAAGGCTCTTCTACTTTAATGTGAATAGCACCGACACTAACTTGAACCTCTGTGCTACTTTGGGTGAAAGACTGATGTTCGTTCTGTCTCTGCGGTATAGAAATCATACCATCCTTACTCTCAACAGCAGGAACGGTAGCATAAGGGTTTCCTTGCCAAGCACTTTCATCCTTATTCTTTTGCTGCGCTTCACCATGAGCTTTCTGCTCGACCTTAGGCTCAGTTTGGAGACTCATTACCTGCTTCTTATCCCTATTGTCCTTAGGATCCTTACTCAAAAAATCTTCCACGGACGAAGGCTTCTTGGCTAACTCAAGCAAATCAACATCAGATCCTGGTGATTGAGACACCCAATCGACCACGGCTTTCCATGCTTCCTCTTGTTCCTCTGTGCTCAGTTCATTGTCTAGTCCTTGGTCTCCTCCATTTTCCACTAATTGAGAATTACTCCTCGTTTCTTTGGCGCTTGGATTAATAGGTTTCTCAAGCGGAGTTGATTCAGACACATCTGCTTCAATCTGTTCGCCAAACGTCACATCCATCGCAGCCCTCAGACCTTGCTCTTCAGGATGAATCTTCTCACTCGTTTCTTCTCTGGAAATTAAACCCGCCCGCCTCTCGGAACTCTCTCCATTTTCGAAATCAACTTTTTCTTCAACAGGCGAATTTTCAGCATTCGCAACATCACCAGGTGTTTGAGACACAATCTGTGAGTCTATGGCTTCATCAGCAAGTTGGTGATGCTCAACTTCTTCCGCAAGCTTTTTGATCTCAGCACTCTCTAACACTGAGGAGAACTGTATTCCCGGCTCTGGCTGGTTCTTTTCGGTCGACTCTTGCAATGGTGAAGATGTGAAAGATTCAGGAGGAGATTGGTCAGCCTTGATAGTAGGCTTTTGATTTTTGCTAGCAGGTGGTTCTTCAATTACTTCCTCCAATAGAGTTTCTTCCATTCCATTCCCTTCAATACCCTCTTGTCCTTGCTCATCAGATGACTTTAAACTTTCAGAAACCGAAGGCAAAGCTGCGGACTCATCCCATTGGACTCCACTCTCTTTTGCTAAGATTTCAAAGTAGCTACTCATAACCCGTTTCCCTTGGCAATTCTTTGACGGTAGTAATGACGCCTCCAACTCGGCATCTTAAGAATGGTTTCTTCGCTCCAATGGTATCGGCTGGCTAATTCATGAACACTCCCCAGAAGCTCAGATTGGAAGGCCTTTATTTTCTTTAAAGCCATTGCCTCAAGTTTCACGGGATACACAGCTTCATAGTTACAACAAGGACAAATTGTCTGCACTTGATACGCCACTAAAGGATCAAAATCCTCCAACTTGGTGCTGATTTCATCCATTTTAGAGAAAATCCAAGTATCATCTTCTTGCCCTTCTACATGGACAATTAAACTCTTGAGGATTTGTTCTAATTTGACGAACCCCCTATTCATCCATGCAGCTTGATCTAAACCTGTTGGTCGACGAATTGACAGGCTTTGACCACCTTCAGTGTTTTCCACTCTTAAGGTTTTTTCTTTAGCTGACCGGCGCTGCTTTTCACTAAGCCTATGAAATGAAAGAGGGAACTCGATGGATTCTCGGCAAGACGGCTCTTTGCACTGCAGTTGATAGTCCGTCTCATGAATGCCATGCATCTTTAGTAGCTGAAAAAGTAAAACAATTCTCTCTCCTACCTCCATACTTTGAAAGAAAAGTCTTCTTTGTTTTTGGCCTAATTCCCAAGGATCCGAGCATTTCACCAAGAGCTCTATGGCGAGCTTATAGGAAGGCTCTGCAGAAAACATCAGGTCTAGATCAGAGGCTACCTCTCCGTAGGGACGCAACTGAAGTATCGGCAGTTGCTTCTCCTGACAAGCACGAACGATCGCATCAGATAGAGCATTATTAAGTTCGACCATCGCTTTAGTTCACTTGAAGTCAAAACCTAATAATTATGAATTACAGCCCTTCAGCCACTTTCAAATCAGGATCTTTCTCCCAACCTTCTAACTCAAGCTTGATTGTCTCAATAGCGACAGCATTAGAGTTGGCATCCAAATCCGG
Source organism: Verrucomicrobiota bacterium (assembly GCA_039192515.1). NCBI lineage: Bacteria > Pseudomonadati > Verrucomicrobiota > Verrucomicrobiota bacterium. The sequence goes on from JBCCXA010000041.1 coordinate 21,918, forward strand.
TACAGCAGTAAATTCGCTCACCCAGCAATCATGGAGAAAATAACGCAACACAATGTCACCTCTTTCATTGAGTACTTCCAAGGTTAGCTCTTTCTTATAGTTCTCTAGATCCATGAGAAGATCTCCATCGTAGGGGTGCACCTGATTTGCCCAATTAGCAAATTCCTTATCTTGGGTCACACCACGCTCCATAGTGACTCCTTCGTAAGTAGTCCTACCAGGAGACTTGTGATCTGTGCTATTTTCACCGCCTTCGCGGTGTGTTACCACTTCGGTTGTGCGGCGCAGTGGACTCACTTTGCTAACACCCATCACCGTGTTGTTATTTTGCTTTACTCTAAATTTGTAGTTTTTATAGGGATCGGTTCTTTTTGTTTTTACACCTTCGGGCATCGTTTTGATCTCCTCAGTTAAGTTTACGCATCTTCGTTAGACATTTGCTGAATCTTCAAGACAACAAACTCAGCAGGCTTCAACGCAGCAAAGCCAATTTCTATATTGACAACACCGAGATTACGATCCGTTTGAGTCGTTGTCTCAGCATCACATTTCACAAAGAAAGCCTCATCAGGGCTACCTCCTTGAAAAGCACCTTCATTGAAAAGCCTCATCATGAAAGCTCTAATGTTTTGCCTAATACTAGCCCATAGAGGCTCATCATTATTTTCGAAAACAACCCACTTCGTTCCTCGGAACAAAGATTCTTCCAAAAAAAGTGCCAGCCGGCGCACTGAAACATATTTCCACTCAGACGCCTGAATATCAGCTCCAACTAATGTGCGAGCTCCCCAAGAAATGTTTCCGTAAACCGGAAAATTACGCAGACAGTTAATACCTAAGGGATTTAGAACACCATTTTGACTGTCATTCACCTTCACACACAACTCATTGACACCGCGTAAAGTTGCTTCCGTTCCTGCAGGAGCTTTCCAAACACCTCTTGTGGTATCCGTGCGCGAATAGAGACCTGCCATGGTTCCACTTGCACCAATCGTTCTCAAGCGATAATCGTTTTCCGGATCAGCAATGCGCGGATTCGGAAAATAGGTAACCGAATTCTTGTGCCTAATGATCGAAGCATGATCATCCACCCAATCCTTCATCGTTGCATAATCTTTGATGTCGTTCGGGACATCGATCAAACAGATCGCTCGTCTCTCCTCGCAATAGGCAATCGCTTCCGCATAGATCTGAGTCATCTCAGTCACCCTGGAGGAGTCTTCACCAATCTTCGCAGCCAAAGGAAGACAAAGAATATTAAAGAGATCAACATCTTTCAATGCGAAGAGACCCGTCTTGTCTTCCGCATCACCAATGATCTCATCCGCCTGCGGCACGCTTCCATCAGCTCCTTTTTGACCTGCCTTGAGTGCTAATGAATAAACATCCGTAGCAAAATTTGTAGCCGTATCGATAGGTTCACCATTCAAGCCAAGGGAATACTCTTGATAGTTATGTTGACCATCTAAATTGAGCGAAGTGGCCACTGCACCACTACCATCTGTTAAAATCATGGTTAGGTTAGGGCTATAATCCCGACCGGCTCCCGCTTTGATTAAGTAGCGATCTCCAATCAATTCAACACTTGCTCCCGTAAACGCTGTAGTGATCTCGCTTCCCGAAACAGCAGTGGCTTTCCTGATAGCCTTCTCAAGTACACTTCTAAATTTCCTCAGGTCATTAACCGTAGCACCCTTGATGACGCCTGTTGCTGTATTATCGCCAATCTGAATCGAGAAATCCGTGTTATCTAACATCGTTAAGTCAACAGCTGAAGTATCAATATCAGCAGAGCTATAATTCCCGTTGGGAATTGGCAAACTCGTTCCAGAGCCTGAAGCGGCGTCAGTTACTTTGATCAACTGAGAGCTCCCATTGATCACATCATAAAAATACTTAGGCCCCGTTTGTAAAGTTAATCCGAGATACTTTTCACTTTGGATCACAGAAGCATTACCTTCTCCACTCTCATAGCGGTTGACGAACAAGCCAAACTTAGTCGTAGGACTTTCTGGATCAGGCTCAATCGAGACTCGGACAGTATTTCCCCAGGCTCCGGCATTGGCAGCTTCCACAGCAATCACCGGATTGGATGATGGTGTGGTCAAACTATCTCCTATACCAACTTTAGCCGCAGCTGCGTTCGTGTCTATTGACGACGAGCCATCAGCCTCCTTGCGAGTAATACGGACGACCCAAGCCTCACTCCCCCCATTCATAAAAAACTGTGAGATCGCATAACTTGCTTCGCTTCGCGTATCCAACCCACCAAAGATGCGTTGAAAATCAGACATGCCGAATATTTGCATCGGCTCATCCACTGGCCCTTCTTTAAAAAAATCAATAAATGCAGCCACTGAAGTGCTGACATTTGAGATAGGACGAGAACCGCTTGGTATTTCCCTGACATAAACACCAGGGTAGGTAACTTGAGACATAGACTAGCTCCTTTGCCTTATATTTTGTTATTAATATCCTTTGGTTAGAGCATCTACTACCTTTAGTTGATACCAACCATTGTGGACCATTCCATGACTACAAAACCCTGTCAAACAAATACGGAAATCTAACCTCGAATAGTTTTATCTAGAACTACGTAAAAAGTCTTCGAGGCCATTAATTAAAGTTCCCGATACTACATAATATCTCTTTGGTTTTAGCCCAACCTGTATAGCACTCATTACTCAAATTTAATTATTTGAAATGGTTACAACTTATTTTTCTGAAATTTATTCTTCGGCACTGCAATTCTAATGAAATATCAAATGACTAAACTTGGATCACAGAAGGTAAAAAACATTGAGTCAAACTCTATGTCCAAGATCTTTCTGAAATAAAATTTTTACTCCAAAATCAGAGCTTTCTGTGCCACAGATCTGATATGTGTTTTTTACAAAAAAATAAATCATGGATGGAAACTTGTTCATTGTTTTGACTTCTCTCTCTTTATAACCATTTTTGATTGCTCATGACTCTTGGTAATGAAGTAATCTTTGGGCAACGCATTTCCTCTAAATTTCTGTGATACCCCCCACCTATCCAACTATAGAAGCGAAGCACCGATAGCTCATATCCCAATTTAAAATCAGCATAGGCTTCATCAACATGAACTACTAAATATAAATGTGGAAGCTTGTTGAGACGTATAGAAATATTCTGAGGTATTGAAACTTCTGGAACCTTATGAGAAGCCTTGATTACTGATTCCATAATATTTTCTGAAATATTGCTTATCACCAATCTAGACTACCCTAGGGGAAATAAGCCTCAACTAAATTGCAAGCCGAATCCTAGTGCATTTCCTAATGAATAGACAGCCGTACCCAATCCATATGTAATTTTCTGCTTTTACCGGTGAAAGTCTCTAGAGATCTGTGTCGTGCCTTGGTGTTTAGATCCCTGTTGATATTAGTGAATCAATCCGGCAGAAAAAATCTATGAATACTTCAATTTCCTGGATACCCCGGTTGAACCAGGGTATGAAAAAAATGGGTGTTTCAAATGAAGTCAAAAACGCTCTAGTTCATACCCAATGATATTTTAGGACTTAAAAATCTGTGCAAGATCTCAGCCCCAAGAAACGTAGAGTATATCTCCAAGAGGCATCACAGTTTGAGGGCCCGTTTCCCCAGTCTATCCGAATGGGCTCCTCGGCGCTTGGTAGCTAAGCCTTCGATTGCTTATAAGAACCAAGCTCAGACGATCTGATTGATACATCTTCGTCGACTCTCTTTTCCTTTTGTCTTAATCTTTTACACATCTCGTTTCATTTCTATGACATCATCCAGGTCAAAAATAATGTTATGACCTAAACTAGTCATTGAATTTCCATTCGCGCAGATTCGATCACGTTCTCTGATCAAAGTTTATGCTAGATCTATATACTTA
>JBCCXA010000042.1 GCA_039192515.1 Verrucomicrobiota bacterium
TCCTGCTCTTCAACATTACAAGCACTATTACGTGGTAGATCGGCAGTCTAAGCCCTTAATGACTGATGACTCGATTCTCAAGGAGCATGGAGCATTACCAGACATCTCACCTGAATACATCAAGCCAGAAACAACCACAGATTTTCACGGTAAACAGGCACGGATTCTTAAACTCAAATAACTCTTTATTATGCTCATATTTCTTTTAGTAACTTTTTAAGTTCATCTTTTAACGTTTCAAATCGTCCGTACTCTGTAACACCCTTGTCGATATCATGTACAAGCTCAAAGCCTGAAGCTACATCATAACCAAGCTCTCGAAGTTCTTCAGACTGATTTATCAGTAAATGTGAATTAGTTTCCTCAAGACTACCATCTTCATCTAACCATTCTAGGAAATTAACGTCAGAGCCATCTAAGAGAAAAACAACAGCTTTTTGACCATCTATTTCGTCAACATCAAAGTCAGTAATTTTTCTAAAAGTTTTCATTTATAACCTTTTGTTTTTAATGCCTTAGACTTTCCACATTCTAGGAGCACAAAGTTAAAAATAAGTTCCCGTTTTTTTTAGCTTACTTTACCTACTGCACACAAAATATCCAGTTTTACAGCTCTCAAGCAACATTTTTCATGAATAAGATGGCCCTTTAGTAGTAATGGAACAGAAAACCCCGATAAGCACTTCTAATTGTTGAGCCCTCAACCTACGACAGTTAAAAGCTCAACTCTTAGAAACTAGTGCTCCGATGGTAGATAAGCCAATCTGTAAGGCGCTCCACTACTAAAGAAACCGTTAGCGACCCAGATACGAATGGAGTCAAGAGGGAAGTCTGTCCAAGTAATCTTCTGGCGATAAACAACTTTTCCTATATCCCATTCACACTTAAGTACTGCTGACTCATCAGAGGCAGCAATAAGAGACCAAAACTGTGTTTGCTGTAACTTAGGATGAGTCTTTATCTTAGGATGCAATTGTAATGCTGCGATGTCATCGATCAACCAATGACATTCAGCCTCTTTTCTAAGATATCGAATCCCCTCTGTCATACAAAAACCTGGAAAAAGCGGTGACACTTTGTATATGACATCAGAGCCATGAAAGTGGCTTAATCCCTCCAACAGCTCAGAAGGCTTTAATTTGCTTTCTGTATTCAATTTCAATCCTTTAGTTATTAAAACGGAATCTCAGAAATTGCAGGAGCAATATCAGAAAGTAAGGTCTTTAGTTTTTTGGAAAATAAAAATAATGACTCAATATCATCAGTATATTGACCAATAAATGAGCAAGAAAGATCGAGCCCTTCAATGTGAAACGAGTCAGCTCTATTTCTCCTCATCGCCTGCTTAATATACTTCTGAAGTTCAGAAAGTTCTGCATAAGAATCAGGGAAGTCGAGAACTTCCACCATGCAGCTTTCTGGATATTTTCCAGTATCAAAATCGTCAACATCTTGACAGTAAGCAACCACCAAAGAGAGACTAAATTTCTTTCTTTGCACTTTGTTCTCTTTTTTATTATTGCATTTAGTATTTAATTGTGTTTTCATCAATTCATTCTTGATCGGTGCCCTCAAACTAAAACTAACGGGAAGGGCACGGGTTGAAAATAAATAGAGTTACCGGTTACCTGCAAGGTTTTCCCGGTAGCTCATTCTACTGATTTTCTTCTTTCACATCAAGAAAATTGCTTTATCCAGGGCAAATTTTAGTTCAACGATATCAGCTACTTACAAATTATTTTCAAGCTAAACTCACTCCACTTTTCGCTATCTAGCTAAGGCTACAAATAGTCAAAACTCGACAACGAATAAGCCAACTGCAACCATTGAACACATCTATCTGGTCGATTAGGGCCTCACACCAATGCACCCTATTTCACTGACAGCATTCAGAGTGCAGGCACATAGCAATAAAATCATTGCAGTCTGAGTACTGTAACAAGAGAAACTTGTTACAAGTTTTATAAAAAGACGCGATCTGTTTCTCTCTTTTTGGCCTATACTTATTTCAGAAGGGCAAGAGAAAACTCTACACATACGTTTCAATCTCTTTGATACCTCTCCACTTCACTCTCACATATCAACTAATCTCGCCTCAGAAATTAGTAATCATGCAAAATTACGGAACACTAGAAACATTTTTCTTCGGATTAGAGTTATTTGCAATTTGGATGACTATAGGATGCTGGATTTTCTCTGATATCCTTCTTAATTCTAAAGAGGCTAAGATTATGCCTCAGCTACTAGTAAGAGCTTCTCAGCTCCCTACGCCCTCCCCAGTTGCAGTAGAGCTACAGACCGTCAAGGAAGCCATTAACCCCCCTCTGACACTCGTAGAAGCTAATACTGATAAGCCAAGCATTAAAACCATCAATAGCTCTAACCACAACGAGTTATGAGTACTCTATAAGCAAAATTTAATTCAATACAGTCGCGTCAATTCTGGCGCGACTCCCCATAACCGCAAAAAGAATTTAACAGTCAAGCAAATGAAACAGGCGTTGATAGCCAAGCTCTCCCCCACTAAGTCATTTCCAAACACCAGCAGGCAAATAGTAGACAAACTAAAACAGCATAAGGTAGGTAAAGGGACATCTTAGCCCTGCTCTACGAGCTACTTCAAAACAAGAAATAGATCGGGCTTCCAGATAGCAATTTGCAAAATACGACGAGTAAACGTTCTCAAAAAGTCATGCATCCAACACATATTCGTTTTTGTCTTACCTGGACGTAAATCATCCATCTTCTGTAGAGCTGTAGCTACGTCACCTCCATGAGCAATAGCACTCCGATACGCATATAATTTAGAAATTACTTTGTCAGTCCCTGTCTCTCCAAAATCGTCAAAAGGAAGTTTAATATCAACATCCTTCATAAAGTATTCGAGTAGTTTTATATTTTTCTTCAACTGTCTCGTAATAGAGTCAAAGCGATCCCCCTCAGCAGGTGGATGAGTCAGAAAAGCATCAATAATTGAAAAATAACCAAGATGCTTTAGAGGCTCATAGTCCTGTAATCGATCCAGATTAAGAAAATGAAACACCCCTTCAAGCACATGATCAGGTAAGGTACGACGACGCCACTCAATTACCTGACGCGCATTATTTAGATCAGCTTTTGATCCCAAATTCCGATTTTCAAAAGCCTCATAAGGAAATGGAACTGCCGAATTTAAATTCCCTTGACCATATACAGGCGTTATCCTATTGCGAATACCAAACCCACCGAACTGAGGCCAATGGGCTCCATTAGTCGGATTTTCACAACCTGTTGAACGAGCACCAATGAGTAATTGCAAGTCAGAAATCGCCAAAGCTTGAGAAAGTGAACCTGGCCCAATACCTACCTCTTCTTCCGCATAGGCCATCGCCAAACGCCACTCTTCGACAGGCAAAAGTTGAGTTACATCATAATTTCCTTCATAACGTGGTAATGCATGTGGCAAGCGACTAGTTGAACCAAGGGAATAACGCTGCCAATCCTGAAAGTGATGATAAAAACCAAACCTTTCAAGCTCCTCCCAATCAAGCCGACGCAATGACCACCCCCAACCAAGATCTCTTTCTTCCTCTAGCAGATCTGGTTCAACATCGTTAAATATAAAAAGAAATTTACAGCCAGTTTTATCAAAATAATCAAAGGGGCCAAAATAAGTTTCAGGCATAGAATTCTTTATTAGTAAGATTATGTGAAATAGCGCAGAGAATCCAACCTTTCTTCTCCTATCGTATTTCCCTTTTGAGGTATGGAAAGAAAGGAATTACAAATCACCCAAAATAAAAATAAACAACAAATACTGGTGCTATTCGATATCTAAAGTAGCAATGATTTCTTGGAGCAATCGATCTAGATATTGACGAAACTCTACTTGCTGATGGGTAGGCAAAGTAACTCTTCTTCCAATTTTTTTATGCATCACTTCATCTGCAAGCTTTCTCGCTCCCTTATTAAGAGTACTCATTAAAGACTTAAAACTTCTATTATCTTTAACTCCACCGTACTGACTGGTTACCTGATTGAAATCAGGTTGACCAAAGATAGGAGGAACATGATCTAAAATCGCTCTTAAAAGCATTAATACAGAAAAGTAAGAACCGTTTGAATACGCAAGATTTATCTCTTCACACAGTCTTATTAACTTTGATAGGTCAAAGCTCTTCGATTCTATCGACTTAAGTGCAGCAATATGAGCCGAATTCACATAGTCATCAGGCTTACCCTGTACCCAAGTAGGAAGAAAAATCCCTTTCTTAGCAAGTTCTGCAATAAGATTGACATCTTTGATTGCCCAATGGGTTCTATTTAATTCCCATCCTCCGATGTCCAAAGCATCCTGCAAACTCTCTTCTTCTAGATTTTTATAACTGAGAAAAGCAGGAAGTGACACTAACTCATACTCAATCCTCAACATTATAGGTCGGCCCCGCAATTTCCTAACACTTCGAATAAACCCAAAACAAGGATCTTTGAAACATCCAGACTCATACGCGAAGATAGCTGGCATTTCTATAATTTCAGCTAACAGTTCTTCTCCAAGCTCCTTGTACTTATTAGAAGTATCTTTCTCCGTATATTCTAGAAAACGAGATCTTTCCAATGACCAGGGTTCACCATCCCAAGCACCTTCATTAGCTGATACCAGGAAATTATACATACGTGCTTCTCGACTATTATAAGCGCACCTAATATAACTCAGTCGAGTATGCTGTGCTAGAGCATAAACTAGGACCCCCTACCTCGCCTATAAACTTCTCTACGAATTCGCTCAGCCACCGCAAAGGGTCACACCAGTACAGTAAGGAATAACCGTAACCATAGCTTCCAACTAATCCGCACCATACATACCCCAGGTAGTAACTGCCCAAGGATTCCCAAGTCAGTGGACGGTAGTCTAACTTTTGACAAAGCCCAAAAACTCTCGTTCAGGGGCTTTCACTAATTCATTACTGATCCCACTCTATTTTATGTGAGGAAATTTAATCAAGATTCTACGGCTGCAAATGTTCTCTCTGGTCAATGATATACATCGAAACCCCGGTAAAAAAGACAAAACTATCATCAGAGCCGTATCTTGCAATAGGGACCAGCGGGGGCATTTCGACAGAAACCTACGGTTTCGCTTGAAACGCTTTTACGGCAAAGGTTTCAGTAACCTATATTTTCTTGATTGTTTGCTGTGTAACGCAACTAATCTTACAGTTTTAGGGAGTTTCACGAGCCTCACTGAACGAAAAATCAAGGGTTTCAAATCATAACCAGCGGGCGATTTAATCCAACTTGAGTCCAAAACTTCAAAACCGTAGATTTTTGCACCGATGCCCCCGCTGGTCCTATATAGAAGAGCAATACTATCCTATTTGAACAAGTGGTATCCAGAGCTGGAAGAAAATGGATCTTTTAGAGAAGTAAGGGATTTTTTAGAAGATGAAGGCTTTGGAGAATCAGGTCTTGTTGAAGGAACTAAAAAGCTTTTCAAAGAATTAGTGTTTAAGGAAGAGCGTTGCTATGACAAATTAGGAATTCTCCAGGAAGCTGTGCGTATCCTCAACGAAGAATCAGTTGAAGTTGAACGCGATGAACTAAGGAATAGAGTGTCTAAGCTTTGTCAGTTTATAGGGGATAAAGTTGATTTAGCAGAAGGAGTAGTTCTACAAAAATCAGGTAAGCAATCTGTAGCTAGATTAGTCCAAGACTTTCAGAAAAAATATCATGAATCAGCTAATGTATTTGATTTATTGAGGGTTGTTCAAAGAATAGAAAAAGAGACCGATCTTCTAGGAATTGATGGCGATGGTCTAAGAGAAACTCTCAGAAAAATGCGCTTAAACTTGATAACCTTGCGTGATGCTAATCAGAAAAGAATCACTGGTGATGAGTGGTTGAAATGGAGTGAAGCATTTGATTTGATTCGGAAAAATCCCCTCATGCAAAACTTGTCCGAAAATATAAAACTCTAAAAACGATAGACTCTTTCCTACTCGTATGCATACATCAGCGAAATCATCTCTTTTCTTACAGATGACTGAGCCAAACAGAACTGAAGAATCTTGGCGTAGAAATAGGTCTCTATAGGCTGGGGCCAGTAGGTCTCATCTATATCAAACATGGGTAAATCGGTCCTAACGTGTGGCACCAAATCCTTAAATGGCAGATATATTTCCTCATCATCAATAGCTTGGAGAAATTCGTCTTTACCTTCACTCCAAAGTGACATAATTTCATCATATCCCTCAACAGGAAAGTGGCCATTGAAGTCTTTATATGCTCGCATTCCGCAAAGAAGTATTTGACTAGATATTGAGCTACAATTCATGAGTTCTAAATTATAGCGATTGCTATCTCTGCCTGTTATAAATGTAATAAGTGCGCCAAGCGGATTTTCCATAATCCTCAATATATCGCTATATTTTGTTTCTTCAGCTCCTTCGAGATCATGATATACACGGCGCAAATCAGCCTGTCTATGCATGTAATATGCATTTAGTCCGACTATGTTAATGCTTTCAAATGCCTCTTGCCCTCGGCCCCTGCACTCTTCTTCATATGAAGAATATTTGGAACCTGAGAATAGTTCGCTTTTGCTTAATCCGTGAGTGAAGCTCATATACACAGGTTCCGGATAGAGATTTATGATACGTGGTTTACTTTCATGAATAAGATAATTGGCAGGAATATCTATCGAAACATGACCAAAAAACTTATCGGTACTTCCGCTGAGTATGCTGTTTATTAAAGCTGCCTGACTATTTCCTTCTCGTGGCAACCACACATGCACAATAGTTTCACTTGTCTGATTCAATTGCGCAGCAATTTGCTTACAGCGCCTGCTGCTTGAAGCTTCATATGTCCAATTGGAAGCAAGCTTATTTCTGATTCTTTCAATATTAACCATGATAACTAAACCAAGATACAACTAACTTAATTCTGGAGTAACTTAGATCTGCAATAGATATACAAATATCAGAATGTTTGAAATAATTAGAGTTGCATATGGAACAATAAAATAACTTTTTAAGTTTCGGATTGGGTTGATTTTTTTGATTGAACGCTCATGATCTGCTGCGATAGATGCAGTAAGTGGAAAAATTAGGTTACCTGGTATGCCCTTTGTTTCCGACAGATTAAGTTGAGCATTACTCAGCTTACGAAGGTAAAAATGTATTTCGACCAGTCTATTTATATAAAAATCTTGAGATCTGCTGATAGCTATATCTGGAAATAAAAAACCGGCTATCAGACATAAACCTATTGTTGAAATGGCTGCTGATTTTGTAGTAATCGCCCATCCCATCGAAGCACTCCACAAAGTTAAGAGTGCTGTCTTTATTTTAAATAAGAGGTTATTTAAGTGATTAATTTTTTGGGGCAAAACCTCAGCGCCCTTAATGAATAGAGTAACTTGCAAATCAAGACTATTCATATTTTTTTAGATATTTATATGATTTACAATATCGTCTATTTAAGGTGCTAAATCAAAAAAACAAGAGTTTCTTTATTATTATTGATGTTGAAAATAACCCTATGAATCAAGACTAAAGTTTTCGGTTAAACACATATACATTCAAGCTTAGAGTATATTTCAGTGGTTAGGTAGTTGGAGTTACTGCCAGGAGCATAGAAAGCTGTCGATAAAGCATGCTTATTCAATGTTCAAATGACACTCTAAGATTCACAGTATGAACCTTACTGAAGTCTTCCGTAGAGTAGTTATTTGTCTCATCGTTGATATTAATATCTGCCTTATTTCTAGGTATGCTTGGTTTGAGCATTGCAATGTATTTGAGTGTGGCTCTTTTAGAGTAAAGATTGTTGGCAGCTTGATTTCGTTGTTGCAAAAGAGCCTCACCCATTTCAGATATCGAATTTGGGCGAATTTCCCTTAGTGTCATCGATACTTCATCCTCCCTATCACTAGCGGGAATACTGGCATTGATCGGTTCACGGAACATCATGAAAATCGCCGCTATTCTTGCCCCATTGATTGCACTAATCCTGCTTTCCCCAGTAGATGGTCACTCCGGACGAACTAATGCAAGTGGATGCCATAATAATCGGCAAACTGGCGGCTACCACTGTCACAATAGCCGCCCCCCGGAATCAGAAACCATTAATGGAGATACTGCGCCCTCACTTTCAGATATAGCCGTTGGAGCGTGGAGTGTCGTTTCCGTAAGCGATGGAGATACGATTCGAGTCAGACAAGCTAATAACACCATAACTGTTCGTCTTGCCTGTATAGATGCTCCTGAAATTGCCCAGGCTCCATATGGAGCTAATGCTCGTTCCAGACTTCAAGCACTGCTTCCATTTGGCAGCACGGTTAGACTCAATCCAGTTGACAAGGACCGTTATGGTCGAATTATGGCAGAAACGTTCCGACAGAATTCAAATATCAATCTTGCACTGGTACAGGAGGGGGCAGCGGTTGCATATCGGCAATACTTAAGTAACTGCGATAGCGATCAGTACCTGGCATCTGAAATCTATGCACGTCAGAATCAACTTGGGTTCTGGGCACAACCTAACCCTGTGATGCCTTGGGATTACAGAAGACAGAACTGATAACACAACTGATAACACATCTGACTACAAGCGTTGTGCATATAAAACAAACCCATTAAATACATCACCCCCTTCCATATTGACCAGGAGTATCCCTGTCAATAAAGAAAAGTGAGGCAACAACCATCTGGTTACTACCTCACTTTTCTTGTTGAAAACAACTTTTTATCAGCGGTTAAGCGACACGGCCTTCAAAATAGCCATAATCAATGTAGTGACGGGTTGCAAGGTCATAGTTACCTCCAAATGCGGCCTGCAAATCCCCATAGTTGTTGAGATATGCAACCTCATTAAATCCGTCACGAACCCTTCCTTCAGATGAACCATACTGAATATAGTGCATCGCGGCAGCATCTAGGTTATAGCCAAATGCTTCTATAAGGTCACCGTAGGAAGCAAGGTAGTTATCTGCCTGAAATGTAATGCGCTGACCTGATTGAAAACCACCCTTGATATAGTACTCTGTAGCAGCATCAAGATTAACACCAAACGTATTAATCAAACTGTCATAGGAAGCAACATAGCTTGCCGCATTGAAAGTCGTGCTCCGGCCTTCCCAAAAACCATGCTGAATGTAATGTTGAGTAGCTGCCCCTAAATCGTAACCAAAAGCTTGAATAAGGTCACCATAGGATGCTAAGTAATCATCTGCCTGGAAGGTAATTGTACGCCCCTCTCCTCGACCATATTGCTCATAGTGCTGTGACGCTGCACCCAAGTCATAACCAAAGGCTCTAATGAGGTCAGGATGAGAGGCAAGATATGCCGCTGCATCAAAAGGAGGTTCAGGCACAGAACTTGTATACAGTTCTACATAGTCAAAACTCCAGCGATAGTTCTGATTAAATTGTTTTGAACCACCTAACCAAGCACCTGTTACACCGCCTGTGAAAATATCCTCTCCTCTCGTCCGAAATCGCTCTTCTCCAGTCTCTTGATAAACCCACTCATATGCAGGTGCAATCAATAGATTAAGATCAGTGGTATCAGGAATATTCCCGCCTTCAGGATCAGGAAAATCGCCATAGAAGTAATCAAATTGCTGCTTTTCAGCATCCCAGGTTAACTCCCAGAGTGTATCTAATGCATGGGTAAGCTCAGTAACTATTTGCTGATCCCGGTGGTCTGTTGCATCAGAATATTCGATCAGAGCATAAGCTGTGAGCCCGACCATAAAGGGCTGGATATAAGGAGCTGTTTTAGCCCCAAACCATTGGTCAAGATGGCCGAATGAAAAATCAACAAGCTCTTCTAGGCGCTCCGTATTAGAAAAACCAACTTTCTCGGCATTCACTAAAGTCTGAATACCATAAGCAACTTCACGACTAAATGCAGCATCCTCTGAATAAGAATCTGGGGCTCCGCTTCTAGTCCAACCGCCATTCTGTGCCATCAACACTAGAGCATCTTTTGCTCCTACATCGCCAGTTCTCTCATAGCGATCAACTAAACCATGGGAAAAAGCTCTAAAACCTTGAGTTCCTCCTGAACTGGCCTGAATATATGCTTCATTAATTGATCCAGCTCTTTCTGCAAATATATACCAGGAACTATCACCGGTATATTCAGCAATTTGAGCAAACGCAAACTCTCCATCATAATAGACATGTCGAAGATCCTCATTAAAGTCATTATTAGGATCATCGGCATAAATTTTTGCCTGCTCTCCATGGATTTTTCCATAGAGAAGCATCTGATCTTCCCACCTATCAATAATTCCATTAAGCTCTAGCTTCAGCTCAGACATAGATCCCCTTGGGCTGTAGATTTTTGCAAGAAAAAATTTCTACTTTGAAACGAAAAATTGAATGAAAAATATTTTCCATTCAGTAGAAATTAGGAAGATGCAAGTAATTACGCCGAATCAGTTGATATCAGAGCAATATGAATTCTGGCTTTTTACAGCAATATCGCCTCTATAACTGACTAAGCTGGCCCCTGTACCAATCAAATTACGTCTAAAGTCAAAATGCTAAAAAAATTTGTGACACATTACTAAGGTGTCACAATCTAGTACGTTGCTAAATCGAGAAAAATATCAGACCGCATACTTAACTGGCACACACTAGACCAACAAAGAGCGCTCATATGTGTACTAACGTTCTGCATACACAGCAGGCCCGTTAAATACATACCCTGGATTTCCATAATCATTAGGAACATCAATAAATTGGTAAATCCCTCTAGCTCAGCTCTAATAGCTTCCTGCTTACACCAGACGTCACATCCGAAAACGACTGTTCTAGATATAGCTTGTCATGAATCAAGCCAATGGGTGAGTTATGGGCACCACCATAGTTCTCGCTATAATCGAAATTCCATTATCGAGGGATAAACATCATAATCGTCTCAACAATACAAGTCATTCTATTTATGCAGAAGAGCTAGTTGAGTCAGTCACGAGCATAAGTAACATCCATATCTTCTACAGTTCCATCAACATAGTCTGGATGCTCCTCAACAACATCTTGAACGAGTTGAACCAGATGTAGAGCCTTTATAGACTCACCTGTAATATTTTCTGCCGTGATTCCTCCCTCTACGGGAATATTCA
The DNA here is from genome assembly GCA_039192515.1 of Verrucomicrobiota bacterium. Taxonomy (NCBI): domain Bacteria; kingdom Pseudomonadati; phylum Verrucomicrobiota; species Verrucomicrobiota bacterium. Next base: position 11,117 of record JBCCXA010000042.1, read on the forward strand.
TGAGATCAACTTCAAGCTCATCTCCTGTATCTAAAACCACATCAAGCGTAACCTGGCTAATTCGACCACTCATACTCTTCTCCTTGCAAGAACTAATCAAGGACAACAACTAAATTGTAACACTATTTTTTGTTGAATTACCTCTGCAATAACAGAAAATAGTGTTACTTTACATCCCAGGCAACAGCATTCCAATACCAGCCAAACCAATGGAAAATAGCACAACTTCTAGCAACCTCTAAAAACGATCAGTCAGAGGGTTTCACTAATTCACACATATTCTTATCAGTTGCCTTCATTACTGTTCAAAAATAGAAAACCGCCCCACTAGAAAATACCTTAGACCTTACTCATCGTCTTGCATACACAGCAGGCCCATCAAAAACATAAATTAGTTCGCCGTACTGGTCAGGGGCATCAATGAACTGATAGAGCCCATCCAGCTCAGCCCTAGTAGCTTCCTGCTCACACTGGGCTTTCACCCCTAAAAACGACTGCTCTGAATATCGCTCGTCGTGAATAAAATCAGTAGGTGAGCTATAAGCACCACGATAATTCTCGCTAAATATCCGAACCCCATCATCAGGGGAGAACGTATCGTACTGCTCATCAAGCCACGCCTCATAGAGCTTAACCGCAATACTCGAACAAGAAATCCTTGTCTTGTTTTGCAAGATTGCTACCTGTTCTGAATTTAACTCTGACGTAACTTTTAATTCGAGTTCCTTTTCATAAGGGGAGACTGTACCGCTTGCATCTCCACTAACAGTCGCTCCTAAGAATAGACTACTCATTAACACAGCCTATTTTTATAGCTTCCTAACCGCATACTTCTTCTCCATATAGGTTTGACTAAAAATCTCTTCTTAAATAAAACATTGTTCTATTTAAGTCTACTCAAAGAGATATGTATGAAACTCAGCCACTTAAAACAGATAGGAACTCCTGATATAGACCTCTTACAAGCTCCGGCCACAATCCAGAAAACACCGCTCTGGAAAATGGCTAAAAGCACGATGAGTCGCATCGGTGAAACCCTTGATAACACTACAAAAGCTATCCATGAGACGGTAAAGACAGAAGCAGAGTCAGGTATACAGATAGCCCGGAATACTATTGCTATCAAAGCTGCAAACGATGAACTCGTAAGGGACTTAAATATCGCTAAATCTCCACTTGGAAACAGTGCTGCTATTCCACAAGAACAGCTTGAACAGCTACAGGCTCTTGCAGAGACAGCCCATGAGGGCATTAAAGCACAAGCTGAAGCTAAGCTTGAGGAGGCATTACTAGCAAATAACACCACATCCACCACTCGGGCTGAAGTAAGAGCTGCCCTTGAAACACTGAGCGAAGAATCCCTCAATAAAACCGCTAAGCTTAGGATGGATATCAAAGCGGCTCGGGCTGAGCTGGAACGGCTTAACCGTGCCGGTCACCCTGTCGATGTAGAAGCCATCTTTGAGCAAGTTAGGGCCACTGAATCAAATCCAAGCACTGATCGGTCTCGAATCGTTTCCTACATCGCTGGAAGTGGGCAACAGGATATCCCTTCGACCACCACCCCTGAAATCGTGGTAACACCGAATACTTCTACCAGTATGGCCACTGCCGAAGCGATACCAGCATCAGAAACCATTCCGGTTACCCCTGACTATACAGTGCTTAAATCAGAGCTTACAGAGACGAGCCAAGAAGGACTCAGAAGAATCGCACGGGCCATTAACAAGATCAATAAGCCAAAGGGCGCACCAACTATTCCTGGCATTAATAGGAAAGGTAATAGGAATGCGCTTTTAGAGGTTCTCAGTAAAGACGACATGCTTGCCGTCATTGATGCTAATAACCTTACTGAAACTGAAAAACCTGTGGTCGTAGCTGCATAAAACTGCCATCAGCGGGAATCTTAGGCCATCCTCTACAGGAGCGAATATCCTAATTCGATATGCCTAAAACCCCTGATTGCGATCACTGCCACTTCTATGCCCGCTCACCTTACATGGTCTGCGGGGTAAATCCTTCTGGGCCAGAAGGCGATGAATGCCCAGACTATGAGGCGCTAGAGCCCCCTCGTAAGCCGTTAGGCGGTGGATACTATGCAGGGGACTGGATTCCTCAGATAAAGACTCAGCCCACCGATGAGCAAAGGCTGGCGCTTCTTGACTGGCACCCAATATTTACTGGCCGTTGTCCACACTGCGAAATGCCAATTTCTCAACCTACCTCACCTAACACACAGTGGGAGTGCGCTGAATGTTGGTGGAGGGAGGAGCCGATTCAACAGTGAAGTTCACGGCAATATGATTCGATTTCAAAAATTGAGTTTGCTTGCCTGAAAATAAATGCAGCTCATCCTGAGCCCTGGTCATTGCCACATAGAGTTGCCGCCTGGCCATCGTCGCTTTATCACTATCTTTACTCTGACAGTCCCAGAACTGATCAACCCACATCAAAAGAACAACCTTAAACTCTAAGCCTAACGATGAGAGAGTGGTCACAATCCGAATGCCAGGTTGAGTACTATCATAATTACGCTTGGTAGATTGATTCTCTGTAACCCAGTAGTAATCAACGTTTAATTCCTTCAATTCACCTAAAAGAGAACGAAACGAATCGTCTTCTTTCTTTGATTTCCAGCGATAGAGAATCGCTATCTCTGATGCAGAATACCCAGAATTTAAGAGTGTTTTGAGTTTCTCAAGAATGGCGTTCTCTACAGCTTTCTTGGAACGAGCGATACTGAGTGTTGGCTTTGAGCCATGACGGAGAGCAGCCCCAGGCTCTACAGCAGGGAAGGTTTCACCTACATCAGCAGCTTGGCCATCGCTCTGTAAGATACCCCAGGCAGCAGTTAAAATCTCTTGAGTATTTCGATAGTTTTGAGTGAGTCGTTGTGATCGCCCAACAGCTTTAACACCAACAGACTTCCAGGTAAATTGCTTCCGCTTATAGAGGCTTTGACTCCCATCACTCACAATCAACAAGTCACCATCCACCTGGTCCTTTAATGCCGCCACACAGCAGGAAAACCAGCTCTGTGAAAACGTATGGGCTTCATCCACGAGCACTGAATCCCAGCGCTGCTCAACGGGTAGGGATTGAAGCTTAGCTAATACCTGTTCGCCTAAGAACTGGTTGTAATCCTCATCATTATTGAATTGACGCGGATTGGGTAAGCTTCCAAGCAGCGTCTTTGCCCAGCTATGGAAGTGTAGAACCTCAATACGATCCTTATACTGCGGATTACGAGTATCACCGTGGAGTTGCGATCTTAGCTGCGCTGCCAAGGCAATATTGAAACACAGAATCAGGATACGATGCTGTGTAAGCCGATTTGCTAGGGCTTTCGCACGGGCTGTCAGAATTAACGTTTTCCCAGAACCAGCAACACCAAATATCAGCCGATGACCACCTTTCATCGTCCGGGCCATCCGTTCTTGCTCTGCATCAAGGCTTAATAGGACGGTCGCTGTTGAGGGTAAAGACTCTTCTGGCTCAAACGATAGGCTTATTTGAGTAGCAGGGACCTCTTTAATGGCCACTTCAGGATGCAGAATCCCTTTGATGGTGCTCACCTGATCTGCGGTTAAGGCTGGAAAGGAAAAGTCTGCCTTGGTAAACATGCCTTTGAGCCGTTGGAGTAGCTCAGCGTCCGGTATGTGAGCCCAGCTCAGTAACTCGTCCCGATACGCAACCGTTGGTTGCTCTAGAAGGACATACAAATTTTCATCACGGGCCTGCGCTTCCGTCATATTACTCATAACGGCTCCCACGCCGATAGGAAAGCACAAGCGCCCCTGATAATTGCCTTCTTCGTTACATAGAATCGGGTAGGTTTTCAGCCTATCAGCCACGGACCCAAAGTACCCATGGCCCTGCCTTAGCGGGTGCTGATACGTTTCAGTCTTGGTAATACCTTTCCGTTGCCATCGAATATCGAAAAAATTATTATCAGCCCGTTCTACCTGGGAGGCATACCACCCTTTTACCTCTAAAATGAGGAGCCCGAAACGGGGACCAAGTATGACGAAATCGGGGTAAAGGTCATTAACTCGTGGCTCATACCAAACAATGAAGTCATCTGGCAGTTGGATGCTCAAAACCCTAAAGAGCTGCTGCTCTCCCTGACTCGCTTTAGATGACGGGGTGGCAGGAATCATTAGAGCCATGGTTATACACCAGCTAAACCATATCTTTGAGCAGTTTTTCTAGGGTACTAGGAAGTAGTATTCCTGGAACAAGAGCCTAATCCAGAATTCCTGTAAGTTGTTCACAGAAATTCTGGATTAATAAACCGCTCTCAAGTATTCCCTTTGCCCAAATGCTTTATAACTGGCCTGTAATCGCGCACTAGATAAAACTAATATCTCGATAGAAGATAAATCTGGCAATAAGCGTTGAGCTAAATTTAGACTCACACTTTACTCTTGACAATCACGGTTAGGATCTAAGGAAAATTTAGGTGGAAGCTTTGTCCTACAAAGCTTAGCCTGCTTAAGCTGTTCTGGATTCAATAGTTTTGCTTTTTGAAGATTAGCTCCCGTCAGATCAGCATCTTGAAGATTGGCTCCATCCATAATGGCTCCATCCATAATAACTCCTTGAAGATTGGCCTCTACTAAGTAAGCCTCGTGAAGATTGATTCCCCAAAGAGAAGCATTCTTGAGATTTGCCTCTCGCAAGTCAGCGTTTTGGAGATTAGCCTCTGCCAAATCAACTCCTTGAAGGTTAGCTCTCCAAAGATAAGCTTCTGGCAATTGAACTTCGTTCAAAAGAACTCTTCTAATGTCATCATTAGATTCTATTTCACTAAAAACACTGTTCTGAATATCTAGCTCAGACATATCCATAGGATCTACAGAAAGGTCAATACCCGCTAAACTTTCACGTTTCCAAGTACATATCCAAAGACAAATAGCTCGTCGTCGCCAGTTAGCTCCAGAATATTTATATTTGCTATTTCGAGGAGAAGCATTGAGAAACTCTAAAGCATCTATCCGCCCTGCATCGCCAGGTTGTCCATGAGCATTAGAGATAGTTTGCCAAGCAGTAAGTACTTCTGTGTCACGTCGCTGCTTCTCTGAAGCGATATACATGCCAACTGCAATAATGAGCCCAATATTTCCAACTAAACTTAAAAGTTCTAAAAGAGCTAAATTATTAGCCCACATCAACATTGGTTCTAGTATCTTTTTTTCTAATTTTATAAGAGGTTGATTACCAGCAAAGAGTATCCTTTTTATAAAACTCTTAGAAATTTCTTCAGCTATCTTCCAATCACTATTCGCATCTCCTGGACGCTCTAGTAATAGACGGTTTTGATAAAGCCCATACGATATTTTCTCAATAGAATTATGATGCCTTTCGTTACAGTTTTTTCTATGTTTTAGTCTTCGTCTCCAATTCAAGAACATCATTAGTGAACAACTCAATCTAGTTCAACCCTACCTATAAGCTGACAAGCCATCAAAATTCCAAATATCTAGGAATTCGGAATCAGTATTACACTCCTCGCAGAAGAATTATGCTGAACAATAGAAAGTAAAAAATAAGTCTCTACAAAAAATAGGTGAAATATACCTTAAAACAATCAAAAACTGGCTATTCCTAGATCGTTTCGTGCGGCATCTTCAATTTGGTTCCACAGAGATACCTGATCAGGATCGCGGTCAATAGTTAGTGCTGAAAACGTATAATCAGCAACTAATAAATGATATTTATCTGAGTTTACTTCTGCTATTTCTTGAGCTGAGTCATGAATCTTATCCCATAAGTCATATTGGTTGGGAATATTGATTCTTTCTCTAGCATGATTTCCAATACTGCGTATGTAATCCATATTCTCTCGGAATTCTATTGGATTAGCTACTGGATTAGCTGCCTCAGTCGCAGCTTCAGGATCAAAAGCATATGAAGGCTGAGAGGTAATACTAATGCTTGAAGCAGCTATGCTGAACGCTAATAGAGCAGATGTTGTTAATTTCATCGCAAAATACAGTAATACCTCTACGCTGAATTAATTTCAAGAATATGAATATTGTAATTGAGGATGAACTGGAAAAATATTAAGCAAAACTATTGACGAATACCTCGTCCAAATAACTCCATCACATTTCCGACAACCCCAGTACCAACGACTCCCTCATCATCCACAGGAATAAAGTACCTAGCATCCCACCGTATGCGTTCATACTGGCATCCTGCCTGCTCAAGGAGCTTGGCAGTGGCATCACTAATTTTGCCGGTCACTTCAATTCGGCACTGCTGCTCTACCATGGATCGCTTTAGCACATATCCACTCCCAAGAGGAATCTGACTACCATCATGGAGCACAGCGTTATACACCTCGGCTGGAGTTAGCGAGATATCAGCACTAACCCCCATGGCTTTACTGATTTCCTCTACTGATTCTGGGGCTATCATCCGGCCCAGGACCCGCTCACCGTTAGTAAGCTCAATCTTATAGACTGTAGGGTCTTCCTGGCTCATCGTGTCCCAGACAGGAAGGAGCAAACCTGATACCAGGTACCCTTTGGATTCTGTATGGGTGGGTAGCTTTGCTACTTGAGCGTCCCATGCCTGCTTCCATTCATCGATCAATACCTTTCGCCAGTTTGAGGCTTCAAAAGTATCGACTCGGCTCATCAACGTAGTGTTGGGCCGTAATAAACCAACTCGTTCTTCAAGAACGCCATTCTTATTGGTAACCGGTCTTGCCTTGATACGGACAGCCGCATTCTTTGATTCTGCATTTTGGTATAACCGTTCATACCAGTCATCTGGATAGTCTTTTTTTACCTGGGTAAGCGCTGCATCTGAGGAGAGAATAGAGACTTTTGTTTTTACATCCAGCTCTAAACAGGTGGTTGTACTTTCTGTCGTTGGATGAGTGTAGAGCAGCGTATTGCCCACCAGGGTAAAGGTGCTATCCCGCAGGGCTTTTACGCCCTTATCGTACTTCCCGCTTTCTTTGGCAGCTTCGATAGCCCCCATATGCAGGGCTTCAAATTCACCAAAGATAAAATTCTGTTTTTCAATCGGCAATGCCAACATCCGGTTTAGGAACCGTGACATCGGTGGCATATCAGCTTTTATAGCCCCTTCCCTGGTTTTAAGAGCCAGTCCTGTAATGTCCTCAAATTCAGCACAGCTCATCCCTTCTATCCGGTTCTGGGCCATCCGGTTGTAGAAGAGGGAAAGGGCATACTTGGCGTAATCGGATTCAAGGTTATTTTCTGCGGTAAAGACGCCCTGCCCCGCTGCATCCCGCTGGCCCCTGGTGAGCGCTCCAAGTTGTCCAATACGTCGGCTAATAGTTGCGGTAAATCGTCGTTCGCCAAGTACATCAGTCGATACCACGCGCACGATGGGTGCTGACGCCTGGTGCGTTCGGTGGGTGCGGCCAAAGCCCTGGATAGCGGTGGCAGCGTTCCAGCCTGGTTCTAGTAGGTAGTGAACCCTGCGCTGCTGGTTCTGGCAGGCAAGGGAGGCGTGGTAACTTCGTCCGGTTCCTCCAGCCTGAGAAAAAACAAGAATTCGTTTTTCTCCACTTTGAAAGGCTTTGGTCTCTTCTGAGTTAGCCCGTGCGCCTCGTTTTGAAGCGTGGTAGCGTCCTGAGTCAGGGTCGTAGAGTATTCGCTGGCTTCGCCCAGTTACTTCTGCAACGCTTTCCTCTCCAAAGTGGAACAGAATTTGTTCTAAGGCCCCTGGCATCTCAGGTAAGAGCATTAGCTCTTTGATAAGGTCCTCTTTCATCTCTAGTGCCCGCTGGCACTGCACTGGGTTATCCTCTGCGTCTTTCACGATGCGAGAGCGGATATTACCATACTCATCTTCGTAGGGTTCAAAGAGCGTGGTTGGAAATGATCTATCGAGGTATTCAAGGATGCCTTCACGGGGGGTAAAGTCTATCTGGAGATTGTCTCGTTCTCCCACTGGCACCGATGAGAGTTTTCTATCTAAAATCGCTTCATTAGTGCTCACTATCTGGATAACGCAGGAGCGCTCATGCGCTAAGTCATCCTCAATCGCCTCAATCATTTCAGGGGTTTTCATTGAAGTGAGCAGATGGTTAAAAAACCGCTGCCTGGTGCCTTCAAATACGGATATAGCAGCGGCTTTTGCTCGGCTGTTATAGGCATACCCATCAGGGCTCACCACCCCTGCAACTTGCAAGGCTTCTTGTAGGTTGTGGTGAATGATGTAAAAAGCATCGGCAAATTTGTTATAGATCCGTTTTTGGTCATCGGTAAGTGAAACCTCTAGCGGTTCATTCTCTACCCCATCAAAGCTCAGCACCCGTGCATTATAGAGCCCAAGGGCTTTTATATCCCGTGCCACCATCTCCATTGCGGCCTGCCCTCCGGCATCGACCTGGCTGATAAAACTGGACCGGCTTTCAAAGGGGAATTCTCCAGTAGACCAGAGGCCCAGCCGTGAAGCATAAGCTAAGTGAGAGACTTCGGTGGCTCCCGTGGCGCTCACATAAATAACTCTGGCATCTGGGTGCAGGTTTTGGATTTTTAAGCCTGCTAAGCCCTGCTGAGAGGGGGCAGTAACACCCATACTGGTCACCTTCCCTACGGCTCCCCCCATGTTATGGGCTTCATCAAAGGCGATACAGCCGTCAAAGGCGTCTCCTAACCAGTCACTTATCTGCTGTAACCGGCTATAGTGATTCCCTCCATTAGACCGTGTAGAGCGCAACGTGGAATAGGTGGTAAAGAGAATGCCGTCTGGGAGTTCAATGGGCTGATTTATCTTCCAGCTTCCTTGAAGATGCACATCATCTGGATTACCCCCAAGGGCTTCCCAGTCTCGTTTAGCGTCTTCCTGTAGGGTCTTTGACATAGAAACCCACACCGCCTTTTTCCGTCCCTGTAAGACGTTATCCATGATGATGCCTGCTACCTGTCGTCCCTTCCCGCAGCCGGTGCCATCGCCAAGGAAATAGCCTCGTCGAAACTGCACCGCATCTGGATTACTGGGCACGGTTGGTTCTGTAGTTTCTCCGTCATCAGTTACCAGGAAATAACCATTGAGGAACCCCTGGTGAGCGTTCCCGGCATAAGTAACAGTCTCGATCTGAGCATCAGACAATACCCCCTCTGCGATCACTGCTTTTGGCAGCACCGGTTTATAGCTTGGCTCTGGTGGAAGCACCACCGACATGGCCTGACTTTCAACCAGATCCGTTGGATGTGGGTGGGCTCCTGCAATCTCGATTCGTTTTGGTTTGTAGCGCTCAAAGGTAGTGTCATCAACGCCGCCACTATCATTGACCGGCATTCCGATAACCCGGTACTCCACGTCCACCACATCGGTAAGGTCAATGGTGGGAGCCGATGACGGTGTTTCGATAATGGCCTTTGCCTTTGCCAGTGTGCGCTGTCGCTTTACCCGTGCAACCTTGGGGGCTTCTTCAACCGGGGGTACTTGGACCGGAGGTGACTCAGATGCGATCCCAGGCGCTGCCGGTGGCAGCTCTTTAGGGTCCTGGCCAACGGGAATACTCACTGGTGCTGGGGTTACTGCCGGTGGAGTTACTTTCTTTTTAAGAACTGGCCGAGGGGTGGCCCGTCGTGGCGGAGCTTTCTTTGCTGGCGTTGGTCTATCGGGAACGGCATAGACGAGCCGTGCTCCCTCTGGAGAATGCCGTGGCGGGAGGGCATGAACTTCACGGAGTAGCTCATGGCTTTTTAGTGGGGCATTCCCTATCGGAACAAAGGTAGTGGGATCGGGAGCTGGGACCTTATCAAATACCGTGACCCGTGCAGCAAAGGTGGTCCCATGTTTAGCAAATGCCTGTTTATCCACAGCAAAGGAGCCGATGACGGTGGCTTGCTCTTGAATCTTTGGAAAGTGCTTTCCCCAGGTCTTGCTGCCAGGTTTGAAGTTTTCACCCGTTATCAGCACCATGCGGCCACCAGGGGAGAGCCTATCGAGGGCTGCTTGCAGGTGCTTTAAGGTGGTGCCGGTGTTAGCCCGTCTGAGTCCTGGTGAGTGGGAAAATGGAGGATTGGCAATAATCACCGATGGCTTTATGCCAAGGGGGAGCCGGTCATGGAGCTGTTCTGCGTTGAGCTTAAAGGTGCGCTCTGGGTCAAAGATTCGGCCAAGGATTGCATGGCGTTTATCTGAGAGGTCATTAACGATCACTTCAGCACCATTGAGCTTAGCCATGGTTGCAATGATGCCGGTTCCGGCGCTTGGTTCTACAAACACGTCATTCGGGGTAACCCGTGCGGCTCGCATTGCGATATAGGCCAGTGGCAGGGGCGTTGAGAACTGTTGAAATTTTTCTTGTTCAGCAGACCGGCTTGAATGGGTAAGGCAGAGGTCTTGTTTATCCCGTAGGTAGTTCAGCACCTGCGGGGGACTCCACTGCTGATTTTTAATGCTCCTTGCAGCTGAGTGAAGCAGCATCACCAGGGCAACCTCTTCTGCCTCATAGACATCTTTATGGCTCCAAAGAAGAGAGTTTGAATCACCACCAAACTCTTTAGACATCCAACCGCCACTTTTATAAAGCTCAGTTTTTAAGCCTGCTCGAAAGGCTTTTCGTTGTTCTTTGTCGAGAGGAACATCAACCTGTAACCGAGTGGCTATCGTCCTTGCGACATTAAAGAGTTTTTCTGCGTACTGCTCTGGGGCAAGGGCTCGTTTTGTAGGTGCAGCTCCCCCGTTTAGTTCTGATTCAGGGACAGCGCTTGGCACTGGGCGCATTGCCCCCGACAGCAATGAAGGGACTTCATGGATCATTAATTACAGCGTTGACTAAAATAGAACGCCGTTTTACTACAAAGGAGAGGCTTACTAAACTTTTTCTTCTAATGAGATCCCATTGACACCAATTGCGACAACACAGCAGCTTGAGATTACCGAGGATGGCCAGGGTTTAACGGGCATTCAACCGGCTGTATAGGTGGGCCAGACTCAAAAGCAGTATCGGGCACCCCTTACCGCAGTCCATGAGCAGGAACGGCTCTATCGATTTGGGCCAAAGGTGTTGAGTACGAAGGAATTGCTTTCTGTTTAAGTACCTCGCTGGTCCTAGTCATTATTAAATTCACCTTGTTTATACGCATCCATGAGAAAGTTCTTCATAAAGGCAAAATACTTGTGTTGCCAACTTTTTGCGACATGCCTTGACACCATAAAATTTTGTGCCATTTTTCTTGTGCTAATGTGTTCTTTCATGAGAGCAGCCACAGACTTTGCAGTACCTCTACTCCAGGTGCCACCTACATTCTCAAGCAGATACTTGGTTGTCGTATAAGCATTAAGGTGTGGATATTTTTCATAATGACTTGAACTTAAATACTCTCGTATTTCGGGTCGTTCGATCACTTTACTTAAAGCACTAACAACACTATATGAAAGCATCCGATCACGCCAAATTATCTCCTCTAAGCTGCTGTCCTCGATAGATTGACTACTATCCTCAGTGGATTGTACAAGGGATACAGAAGAAGTACTTGCATACCGCTGCTTCAATGAAGCCACTACAGGGCGGCCATCAAAATCTTTGCTGTTTGCTTTTGTGATAATGGAGAGAACACTCCATCGAAGCCCCCAAGCCTGATCAAGCCAACTACGAAGACGAAGACTGATTGAGTAAGGTTTACCAGTAGCGTCGGCTAAAATACTAAAGTCCGTAATAGTGGGAAGGTTTGGTGAGCGATTTTTATCCACACTCAATTCCAGAGCATGATCTAAAGTTCTAGAAAGTACTTCATTGAAGCTCAGTTCAATTGAAGCAATATTCAGTACCGGATACCTAGATTTATATCGTTTTATTGCATCTAATTCTAAATAGACATAGAGATTGCCAAGTGCTTGCTCTTTCTCTTTTCTGATTGAACTTTTAGAAGCTTCAATCCATTGAAGTAGCTCTTCATCTGTTGCGCCCCTAACCGATCCAGCCTCTTTTTGAGATCTATTTGGTGTCTTTCGCAGAGATTTTACAATCAAATCTAGCTCTTGGTTCAATGCTCCAGAATTAAACAGAGATTGAAGCCGAAAAAATGCATCTTCACTTCCCTCTATTGTTAATTTTATACTCCCTTTTTCAATCTTACGTATCTTTAAAGTCGAGTCACCTGAAAGTTTTTTTAGCGCAGCCAATAACACATCGAGATTTTCCTTGTTTTCATCAGCCTCAACAACTATTTCAAATGTTGTTTTTGCTCGTTTTTTGATAGACGCAGAATAGCCTTTATCGTTCTTATTAGTTGTGCTTGATGCAGACGATTCATACATCCCATCGTTTAGGTTATGATATAAAACTGGTGTAAAACTTTCAGGAATGCCATCTAAATCAATTGCATTACATCCAAACTCATAAGCATCTCTATACTGTCGACCTGCACCCAGTGCATCGTAGAATCCAATCGCAAACTGAATAGCGGCATCGTCACCAATAGCCTGATTCATACCAATAACGATATCTATACAGTTATGAATTGCTGAAGCTTGGATATGAGAGTAACATGCATTGAGCAAGACACACTCAACTTGTTCGCGAAAAAGACTGAATAACCTTGAAAGAGCATTAGCCGTAACAAGTTGAGTGTGTCCTAAGTTATTTTCTAAAGCTATACCAGATTCTCCAGCTCCATATCCTGAAAAATGAACAACATGAGGCTGATAGTCTAATAAGGCTCTCCGCAAATCATTAGTTCTAACAGCCCATGTTGAGATAAGTTCAAAGTCTTCTCTCTGATTAGCACGTCTTAATCCTTCTCCTATTTCACGCACCTCTTTATCCAGGCGAAGACGCTCTGCATCTTTTGGGTTAGCAGCCAAAATTAATATTCTTTTTTTGAAATCACCACTATCGGCTACTTCAACAGTCATTGATTTTCAAGGCTAAATGAATTGGGCTGAAACTCTATGAGTTTCCACAGCTTAACCAATATTGCTGTTAAAAGTTGCTTATTAAGATTAAAAATTAGCATTGAGATCTCAACCAAACCTTATTCAACCAAATCCGACTACAACTAACAAAGCTACAGAGACCGGTAGTGCCCTGCAGTTAAAGATAATTACAACCCTATTTTGGCTAGATTTCAAGTACGAGTCGAACCGCTTATGGTCAACATACAGATAGTCAATAAGGGGAGCTATAGGAAAACAGAGATTTGGTCGGGCTTAGCCGTATTTTAGACTGAGTTGGCTTTGGTGCATAATTCAGCCCTTGACTGATAAGGGTTTCAGGCGCTGAAAAGGCTAGAAATAGGGCATTTTTCTGGATCTTGATCGCTGAAACTATTGGTATGAATGGATTTACTTATGCACCAAAGCCGACTGAGTTATCATGAATTGACGTCATCGCTATTCCAATCAGCATTACCTAAGATGAGTAATATCAATGTAAAAGGGCTCGTTGATAACATCCGCTCCAACACAACCATTTTTACACCGCTGATTGAGTTGATCGTGAATGCGATTCAAGCCATTGAAGAAGCTGAAGTTGAACCAGGGAAAATCAAGGTAATTGTAAAACGCGCGACTCAGGGCGAGCTATATAGCCTTCCTCCAATAGTAGGCATTGGAGTTCAAGATAATGGTATCGGCTTCACGCAGAAGAATAGGAATTCATTTGATGAACTGTATACCGACTATAAAATCAAAAAGGGTGGTAAAGGCTTTGGCCGGTTTGTGTGTTTAAAGTACTTCAAAGGCGTTCATATCAAAAGCACATATTTAGATGGCGGCAAGTATAAAACCAGAACCTTTGCCATGGGCTTGGACAAAGAAATTATTGTCGATGAGAATATCCAAGAAACATCCCAGAAAGAAAGAGGAACATCCGTTTCACTCATTGACATAAAAAACGATAACCTCCTTAACAAAAAGCTAGAGACAATTGCCCGCAGCCTTGTAGAGAAGTTACTTCCATACTTTGTATCAGATAAATGTCATTTTTTTGGTTTCTATTTAAGGAAAAGACTGAAATTGACCAACAGCCACAACTTCCTGCGTTTGCGACGCTTTTACATAAAAATCACATCAGTTTCCATCCCTTAACACGCCTGAGA
>JBCCXA010000043.1 GCA_039192515.1 Verrucomicrobiota bacterium
AAGAATTTTCCAATCGCCAAGGTTCTGTTCCGTTACGGACTATGTCCTTCACTGCACAGAACCTTGACAAACAACCTAAACCATTAATGATTAACAGAAATACTAACATTCTATCTGGTCCAAATTAAGAACTCCGGTCAAGACCATTAGACTGAAATTGTTTATAAGCCGTAATCTGATTACATGACGTTGTCTGAAAATCTAACTACGAGTTAACTTCACACACCCATTACTTGCCTTAATGGCGAAGTGATGAGGTTTAGTTGAGTGAGGAATCAGGTCAATCGCTCCGCCAGCTTCTTCTAAAATCACCATACCTGCCGCGATATCCCAGATTTTAATATCTTGCTCGATATAACCATCGAGTCTACCACAGGCGATATAGGCCATATCGAGTGCCGCTGAGCCCATAGCCCTAAGCTTACGAGCATGACGCCCGTAGTATTGATACAGCTCCAAGCATTTCTCAATGGACTCACGAGTCTTAGAGAAGCCAACAGCTAGGATGCATTCTTTGATATCTTTACGTTGACCAGTAGTGATAGGTCGCTCGTTACAGAAAGCTCCTCCGCCACGTTTCGCAAAAAAACATTCTTTTCGAATCGGATCATAAATCACCCCACATTGAATAACATCATCGAGCCGGCAGGCCACAGAAACACAAAAATGTGGAATCCCATACACCAGGTTTACGGTTCCATCAATTGGGTCTAGAATCCATTCATATCCCTTACCTCCAGAACCCTCTCCGCCCTCTTCTCCCAAAATATGATGCTCAGGAAATTCATTTCCAATTGCGGTCTCAAGCAGTTTTTGAACATCAACGTCTAATTGAATCTTAAGATCATGGTGATGTGCCTCATTAATTTCTAACTCTTCCTCGTAAGAGTGATGAGCTTCTGCAATTTTCTCACCCGCTTGTAGGACAATTTCCTTAGCAAAAGCCAACAACTTATCCAAATCTACTACCTCAGTTGTATTCATATCCCCTGACAGTCTTCCACGTCTTAACTCTCAACCTCTTCCTTGACTTCACTTTGCTTATCGCCGATCTTATCGGAAATACCCCCACGCACAGAGTCCGCGATCGTCATATCACCATCAGCAGCAAACAGTGGATCTTCATCCTTCCTGCTCAGCTTAACCGAGACAATCTTGGAAACACCATGTTCTTGCATAGTCACCCCATAAAGAACATCAGCGCTACCGATGGTGCGCTTATTGTGGGTAATGACCACAAATTGTGATTGATGAACAAAACGCTGTAGGATTTTAATAAAGCGCATGATGTTCGACTCATCCAGAGGCGCATCCATCTCATCGAGAATACAAAACGGACTGGGCTTGACCATGTAGATGGCAAAGAGTAGGGCCACTGCCGTCATAGTACGCTCACCTCCAGATAAAAGCGAAATGGTTTGTAACTGCTTACCTGGAGGCTTTGCTACAATTTCAATACCTGATTCCAGAGGATCATCCTCACTTACCAATGCCAGGGACGCTTTACCTCCCCCGAATAATTCCTGAAACATCTCTGCAAAATTCTTTTGAATTTTGGCAAAGGTTTCACTGAATAGCGTCTTGGTCGTTTGGTTTATTTTCTTAATAGCCTCATGTAGTTGTTCGCGCGAAGCCGTAAGATCCTTTTCCTGTTGTTCCAAAAAGTGAAGCCTCTGCTCCAGCTCTTCGTACTCGGTAATTGCCTCCACATTGACTGGACCCATTCGATCAACTCGCTCCTGGAGATCATGAATCTCTTGTTCAATAGCATCCCAATCCTCAGCTCCTTCCTCAGGTAATTCGTTGCTAGGATCCTGATCCTGAGTGATTACTTCTTCTCCCTCTGAGGCCTCTGTCTTTAGAGGCTCTGATAGATTCAAGTCAATGTGATAACTTCGCATAACACGGTCTGACAAGGCATTCATCTGCATTCGCCTTTCAGCTACTTGAACTTCTTCTCGGCTACTCTCACTTTGGAAATTTGAAATCTTATCACGATCAGACTTCACCGTTTGTTCGATCTCATTATGCTGCAACTGTGCAGCACGTAATTTTTCAGTCTCTGCTTGAATTTCCTTTTCATAGGACTCGATTTTCGCAGTGGCATCTTCGATTGATCCCTTGGCGCGGGTGATCGACTCTTTGGATTGAATGAGGCGATTTTCAAACTCCTCCAGCTCACTCTTTCGCCTAAGTAAACTATCTCTTAACTCTTCCAGTCTACTAACTACCGAGGATGCTTGTTGCTCAAGGACCTCATTCTTTTGCTGTTGCGAAGCGAACGTTATACGAGCATCTGTAACCTTCTGCAAAAATGCTTCAACTTCATCAGATTGCATTTTTTGACTCTCCACAATTTGGTCTAGATTGACTTGTTTGGCTTTCCTAGAATCCACTAAATGCTCGATCTCTTGCTCGAGTCCCTTTTGCTGCTCTTGGTCGTGAGAATCTTGCTCGGATAATTTAACACGCTCTTGATTCAAGGCCTTGAGCTTCTGTTCTTCCTCTTCCATTTGGCGATTCACATTTCGGCATTCATATGTGAGTGAAGAGAGTTCTCCTTCTTCATTACTTCGCAATGTTTGAGATGCTTGCACAGATCCTTCTATTTCAGCAACCGTGCTCCGGGCTTTCTCCCAAAACTCCCTAGCTTCAAGAACTGAAGTCTCTACTGTTTGCATTTCACCTTCCAGTGCTCTCAACTCATTATCCTGAGCTAATATACTATGATCTTCTTGCAGTAGAGGCCCTCTGATCTGCCAACCGCGTTCGCTCCAAAATTCACCTTCTTTGGAGACAATATTTGCTAGTGGATTTTCTAAGAGTAAAGCCTCAGCCTGTTCTGCGTTCTCTGCGATAAGAAAACCGCTTAACAATTTTTTTACGAGAGTCTCAGCTTTCGCATCGGCACTCACGTAATTGCCCGCTGCTCGATCTTGGCTTGCAGCCACAATTCCTTGCACGCTCTGATGTCTGTCATCTTCAGCTACTGCTAGAACCGCCTGTCCCAATTCCGGTAGAGCACTTAAGACAACATCTAGATCCTCAATATGATTCAGCAATAAAAGTTCCCAAGCTAACCCCAGACAGACTTGGATGGCTTTTTCGTAACCGGGCTTGACTTGAATAAAATCAAAAAGCGTGCCCGCAATTTCATTCCCTTGAAAACGATCTAGAAGTTTCTTTGTTGCTTCCGAATAGCCTGTGCGTGAGGCTACTAATTTCTCTAATGCATTCTTCTTCGCCTGAACCTGTGTCAAAGAAGATTGAACTCGGTCTAAGTCTGCTCTCTTATCTCTTACGACTTGCTGACTTTCACGTAATTTAATTTCCCTTTGCTCTAAGTCCTTTTTAGTTTCTGCTAATTTCGCTTCCCTCGACTCAAGCTCTTGCTTAACTTCCACACTTTTTGTTTGTAGCTCCTCTATTCGAGAACGTAGCTCCTGTTCCTCCTCCTCAAGCTTCTCGAGACGCAAAACATAGCTGCGTTGCTGTAATTCCAATGCGTTTAGTCTCGATCTACCCTGGCTGAGCTTTTCATCTATTTGCATAACAGAGGCATCTATATCCTCTCTTGTTCTCTGAGCTTCCTGAATTTTGCTCCGCGCAGACTCCAAAGAACTTTGGTGCTCCTTCAACTCCAGCTGAGCCTGCTCGACTTCCGACTGAGCCTTCGCACGCTGCTCCTCAATAAGCTTTGCTTGCTCTTCCTGAACATTAATCTTTTCTTGGGTAGCCAAGATATCTACACGATTGCGCTCTTTTTGGCCCTCAATCTCAGAGATGCGCTGATCATTGAAGATGATTTCTTGTTTCCCGCGCTCAACAGAACTTTCTGCACGGCTCTTTTCCTGATCGAGGTTTCTCAAGACCTGATTTAGATTTTCTAGATCGATTCGCTTCTGCAAAAGCTCCTGCTCTTTCGCCTCCAATCCCTCCTTGAGCTGCTTAAGCTTGTCTTGTAACTCACCTACATGTGACTCACGCTCCGTTAACTCTTTTTTCAAGCCATCAAACTGATGCTTTGAATAATGCGTGTCTAAGATGCGCAAACGCCCATATACCTGCTTGTATTTTCTAGCCTTTGCCGCTTGCCTTTGTAACGAGCCAATCTGACGGCGCACTTCTTTGGTAATGTCAGTGACTCTTAACAAATTGGATTCCGTTAGATCCAGCTTGCGAAGCGCTTCTTTTTTTTGCGCTTTGAATTTAGTAATACCTGCCGCTTCTTCAAAAATGCTGCGACGCTCTTCAGGCCTAGAGGATAAAATCTGATCAATCTTCCCCTGCTCCATGATCGAATAGGACGAACGCCCTATTCCGGTATCCATAAAGAGTTTTTGAATATCCCTTAATCTACAGCCAGTTTTATTGATCTCATACTCACTGCGGCCATCGCGAAAGACGCGCCGAGTAATCCGCACTTCATTAAATTCCGTATCTAGAACACCCTCACACTCCGTAAAGGTCAGTGAAACCTCGGCCATTCCCGTAGATTTACGCGTGTCTGTTCCATTAAAAATGACATCTGGCATTGAAGCTCCCCGTAAGGCCTTGGCACTTTGCTCACCTAGGGCCCAACGGATGGAATCTAAAACATTACTCTTTCCACAACCATTAGGGCCAACAATCGCTGTGACTCCCTTGTGGAAATAAATCGTTGTAGGGTCAGCAAATGACTTAAACCCAACAACATCCAGAGACTTCAAATGCATCGAAAAGATTAAAGACGCCTGAGAATCAGACACAAGCAAAACCTCCTAGATCTTTAGAACACTTCAGCCACCTCGCCTTTCAGTTAGAAATTTAGGAAAAAAGAGTGCCTGCATGCAGGGAAGTAACAGCATCTCCCATTTAGGGTGTGAAAACTCATTTAAATAGCACTCTCAACGCTTTTTTTAGCAAATTCATAGCTATAATACTTACTGTAGATTCTTTAAGGACAAAAAAACCTATATTTTCGGTAAGGTTCCTGCTTTGATATGCGCCGTTATGGCCATTCACGTTGCGTTAAACCATCGAACTATTTACGAATACGACCGAAAAATCAATCTCGGCCCCCAAGTGATTCGGCTCCGTCCAGCTCCTCATTGTCGCACAAATATCCTAAGCTATACCCAAAATATTTCCCCATCCGACCACTTTCTCAATTGGCAACAGGACCCCCATGGGAATTACCTAGGCAGGCTAGTCTTTAATGAGAAAACCCAAAAATTCGAAGTCGATATTGAACTGATTGCGGAAATGGAGGTCTACAACCCCTTCGATTTCTTCCTGGAAGATTATGCTGAAAAGTTCCCTTTCGAATATGATAAATCCTTGCAACACGATTTATTGCCTTATCTTGCCAAATTACCCAAAGATCAGACAGGTGTAGATTTTGAAACTTTTTTGGTTTCAATCGACTTACCGAAGACTCAACGAACCATTGATTTTCTGGTCAGCCTCAACCTCCATATTCAATCCAAGCTGAAATACCTCATTCGCATGGAACCCGGAGTTCAAACTCCATTAGAAACACTCTATAAAGGCTCAGGATCCTGCCGCGACTTTGCTTGGCTTCTCTGCCAAGTCTTACGTCATTTCGGTCTAGCGTCACGTTTTGTCTCAGGCTACCTCATCCAACTCAAGCAAGATGAAAAATCGCTAGATGGACCATCCGGTGTAGAGGAAGATTTCACAGATTTACACGCATGGACTGAGGTCTACCTCCCTGGAGCAGGTTGGATTGGTCTTGATTCCACCTCTGGTCTTTTAGCTGGAGAAGGTCATATCCCTCTAGCCTGCACTCCTGAGCCTTCCTCAGCAGCACCCATTGAAGGAGGCTTGGAGAAATGTGAAGTAACTTTTTCTCATCACATGAGCGTGACTCGCATCTATGAGGCCCCCCGCAGTACCAAACCTTACCCAGATGGTGTTTGGGAGGATATTGAAGCTCTTGGTTACCGAGTTGATGCCAAGCTAGAAAAGAATAAAATCCCTTTGACCATGGGGGGTGAACCAACATTCGTCTCCATTGATAATCGAGATAGTGAAGAATGGAGCACAACTGCACTGGGAGCACATAAGCGAGAAAGAGCTGTAGATCTGCTCTATCGACTTCATAAGCGTTTCTCACCTGGGGGGTTACTTCATTTCGGCCAGGGAAAGTGGTATCCTGGGGAATCTTTACCTCGCTGGGCTTTTGGTTGCTACTGGCGCAAAGACGGAACACCTATTTGGGATAATATAGATTTAATAGCTAAGGAAGAAACAGATTATGGAGTACAAGCCAAGGACTCTGAGATCTTTATGAAGGCCCTCGTCTCACGCCTCGGTTTAGACCCTGGCCATGTCCTCACAGGGCATGAGGATGCATGGTATTACATGTGGAAAGAACGCCGCTTACCAATGAATGTCGACCCCCTAAAATCTAACCTCAAAGAAAAGGAGGAAAGAGATCGCTTAGCCAAAGTTTTTCAAGAGGGTCTAAACACTCCCGTAGGCCATCTCCTACCTATACGCCGCAACTACCAAATGCCTGCACCTCATTGGGAAAGTGGCGCTTGGTTTACGCGCGATGAAAATCTCTACCTTATCCCCGGTGATTCACCCATGGGATTCCGGCTTCCCCTTGAATCTCTACCCTGGGTAAAAGAAAGCGACTACCCATACATTCATGAATTCGATCCGCTGATTGAGCACCCCCCTCTGCCCAAGCGACCGGACAAAGATCGCCAGGCTTTTATCAGATCCGGAATTCCTGAACTTTACCGTGAAGCTAAAACACCCAATTTTCTCAAGGCTGCAACTCGTAAACTCCCTAAGAAAAGAAAGCGCGATTTCCAGCAGCTTAAGCAATCTAAAATAGACCCAAGTATCCAACCCGAGTTGGGAGAATCCGCTCCTTGGGTGATTCGCACCGGAATGGCTATTGAGCCCAGGGATGGAAAGCTAAATGTATTTAT
Organism: Verrucomicrobiota bacterium; assembly: GCA_039192515.1. Lineage (NCBI taxonomy): Bacteria > Pseudomonadati > Verrucomicrobiota > Verrucomicrobiota bacterium. The sequence continues at coordinate 6,948 of JBCCXA010000043.1, forward strand.
GCCTCCGGTAGAATGCTTGGAGGATTATCTTGAACTCATTGCGGCTATTGAGGAAACCTCTGAATACTTAGGCATGCCTGTTCGCATAGAGGGCTATCCTCCCCCTACCGATCATCGCCTCAATATCATCAAAGTCACTCCCGACCCTGGTGTCATTGAAGTCAATGTTCACCCCGGTAAAGATTGGTCTGATCTTGTTGACATGACTACGGGTGTTTATGAAGATGCGAAGCAGGCCCGTCTCACCACGGAAAAATTTATGATGGATGGAAAGCACACCGGGACAGGTGGTGGTAACCATTTTGTCATTGGAGCCGAGCACCCTGCCAGTAGCCCATTTCTCCAGCGTCCGGACTTGCTTCGGTCATTGCTCAATTATTGGCATAACCATCCTTCGTTATCCTATCTTTTCTCAGGCTTATTCATTGGACCAACTAGCCAGGCGCCTAGAGTCGATGAAGCCAGGAATGATGCAATCTATGAGCTCGACTTGGCCTTCAAGCAAATACCCGACCACACCCATATCCAACCTTGGGTAGTGGACCGTATTTTTCGAAATCTCCTAACAGATGTTACCGGAAACACTCACCGAGCAGAATTCTGCATCGACAAACTCTACTCCCCTGACAACACTGCTGGACGCTTAGGACTTTTGGAGCTTCGTTCTTTTGAAATGCCTCCTCACGCTCGCATGAGCCTAGTGCAACAGCTGCTGCTGCGATCGCTCATTAGTAATTTCTGGGAGAAACCTTACAGTCAACCCCTTGTTCCTTGGGGAACAGAACTTCATGACCGCTTCATGCTTCCACATTTTGTCTGGCAGGACATGCAGGATGTCATTTCAGATCTACAATCATGGAACCTTCCTTTCCAAGAAAGCTGGTTCCAACCTCACTACCACTTCCGCTTTCCTGTTTGTGGTGAAAACAGTTATCGAGAAATCAATATGGAACTACGCACAGCTCTAGAGCCATGGCATGTCCTAGGTGAAGAAGGCGTTGCTGGAGGCACCGCACGCTTTGTTGATTCATCCGTTGAACGCGTTCAGGTAAAGACAGACGGATTCATCGGTTCACGCTACCAATTGCTATGCAATGGCTATAGAATGCCTCTTCAAAACACTGGAACTGTTGGAGAGTACGTCGCAGGAGTTCGTTACCGTGCTTGGCAGCCACCATCCTGCTTGCATCCAACTATACCCGTGCAAGCACCTCTTATTTTTGATCTCTACGATAATTGGACTCAAAAATCGCTCGGAGGCTTTACTTACCACGTATCTCATCCTGGAGGACGTAGTTATGATACCTTCCCTGTCAATGCCTTCGAAGCTGAAAGCCGACGCTTATCTCGCTACAGTCACTTAGGCCATACGCCAGGAAAGTTTGAGCCTCCTCACACTCTAGAGAGCAAAGAGTTTCCTTTTACTTTAGACCTACGTCATCAACACTTTGCAAACAGAGAGCAATAGCTACTGTTCTGTCGTTTACATTTAGCATTGTGCTTCTAAAAGTATAAATGATGAATGTATCCACAGATACAAAGACTATTCTAAAGTATCTACCATCCATAGATTCCTCGTCTTATGACGAATTTCTGGATGACAAAGGCTTGCCTCGTCCACACTGGCAATTTACCGCTAGTTTTCTAGACCGATTAGGGCCCGACGAAATTGAATCCAGAAGCCAACAAGCAGCTAGAATGCTCCACGACGCTGGTGTCGCCTATAACGTCACCAAAAAAAACTCTACAGACACTCGCAGAGATTGGCAACTTGACCCTATTCCTTTCTGTATCTCTTCAACCGAATGGAGCTTTTTAGAGCAAGCCATCACGCAACGAGCAAAGCTTCTCAACCTTATTCTCGGTGATCTATACGGCCCTCAAGAACTTATCAAAAGTAAATTTCTGCCAGCACCCCTGATCTTCGCCAATCCTGGCTATCTTCGTCCATGCCACGGCATTCCTGTGTTTGGAGAACAACGGCTAACCTTTTATGCGGTTGATCTTGCACGTTCGCCCGATGGGTTATGGTGGGTTTTATCAGACCGCTCCCAAGCTCCTGCCGGAGCTGGCTATACCTTGGAAAACCGAATTGTAATGACACACGTATTTCCAGAAATTTTTCGCCAGGGTAAAATCCAGCGCTTATCTTCCTTTTTTCGTAACTTTAAAGATTCCTTAGCGTCTTTGTCACCTACTGGAGGTAACCAAGCAAACACCGTCATTCTTACCCCGGGACCCTATAATGAAACATTCTTTGAGCACGCCTATCTTTCACGCTATCTCGGTTATCCTCTCGTAGAAGGTTCTGACCTGGTTGTTCGTAACCGCAAAGTCTTCTTAAAAACCTTGTCAGGCCTTCAGCAAGTCGATGTGATCTTACGCCGTGTAGACGATGACTTTTGTGACCCTATCGAACTGCGAGATGATTCTCTCCTAGGCGTTCCAGGACTTATTAATGCTGTTCGTGCTGGCTCCATAACCCTAGCTAACAGCCTTGGGTCCGGACTTATTCAAAGCCCAGCTTTCTCACCATTCTTACCAGCCCTTTCCCAACAATTGCTAGGAGAGGATCTACTTCTTCCTTCCGTAGCAAACTGGTGGTGTGGTCAAGACGATGCACTAAAATATGTAAACGAACACCTTGATAAACTCACTTTGAGATCCGCATTTGATCATCCAGCCACCCAGGCCAATTTCGCTCCCAAGATGCCTGATAATCTGGGGGAATGGCTCACACTCCACCCTGAGCAAATTGTGGGACAAGAAAAAGTCATTCTCTCTCAAGCGCCCATCCTCAAAAACCAGCAGCTTACCTCAGCATGTACGACTCTCAGACTTTTTGCTATGTATCATAACGGAACTTTTTCTGTTATGCCCGGAGGAATGAGCCGAATCATCGATTCAACCAATGACTCTAGCTACCACCAACCACTGCAAATGTCCGGTGGTAGCAAAGATATTTTTATTGAAACTCAAGATATAGAGGATGAGCATTCTTCCAGCCTATTGTTAACTTCACAGTCTCCCAGGCGTGCCGACGATAACCTACCCAGCCGTAAAGCTGAGAATATTTTCTGGCTAGGCCGCTATGCCGAACGCTTTGAATCGACTTCCCGATTACTCAGAACTCTTCTAGAATGCCTTGCCGAAGAGCGAGACTGGCAGAAAAACACAGAGCTTCTACCGGCCTTACTCACCTTACATGATTTTGACCAGCTCAAAGATGAACCTGAACTTATTTTAAAAGCAACCCACTACTTTAAATCACTACTGCCCATTATTTATGACCAAAGCCATAGTGGTAGTCTGCACTACTTTATCCTACGCCTTTTTAATATTATTACTTTAGTAAGAGACCGCCTTTCCACGGATAACTGGCGAACATTGAACCTGCTAAATGACCAATTTGAGAATAAACCTATTAATATTAATTCTTCAATAAATGAATCCCTAAACTTCCTCAACCAATCCATACTTCACCTATCCGCTTTCAACGGAATTATCACCGAAAATATTACCCGAGGTCCATCATGGTCTTTCTTACAAATTGGGCGCTATATTGAAAGAATCACTTACACTTCTCGCTTGCTTTTTAACACTGTCCAGGATTCTCAAGCAGAAATCATGGAACAAGGTCCCTATGAAACAGCCTTAAAAATTCAAGATTCTCACACCACCTACCATAGACGTTATTTAACCCACTCGCCTAAACTTATTTTTGACCTGCTGATTACTGATGAAAATAACCCACGTTCCATTCACAACCAATTAAATGCTATTATCGAACATATTAAAACATTACCCACCTCTGATAACACCGAACAACCCAGAGCCAATGAACGAATCGCCCGCCGAGCAGTCAGTCAGATCCACCTGATCGATTGGACTTCAAACGAACCTCTTGATCACATCCAACTTAAAGCGCTTCTACAGCATACTGAAAAAGCGATGTCCGAGCTTTCTGACAACTGCTCCGCTCAATACTTCACCCACCACAAGATAGCACCCCTTTCCAGGCAACCGGAACAAGTTCCCCATAACAATGTTCAGTTTTCTCAATCCCAAAGTCAGAGTAATTAGAAGTTCCCCAAGGATAAATAATTTCCATATACTTCTCACCAAGTTGTTACCATTGTTTGTTATGAAAGATATAGCCATGTTTAGAATCCAGTTATTCGGCGTCATATTTCTTTCGAGCTTTTTTATGCAGTGCCTCTGCGCAATGGGTCAGTTCAATGACAAAACACTACAAGAAATTGAAATTGCTACCTATCAACCAAGTCCAGTTCCCGATCGAATTATCTTGAACCTATGTGGTGATCCAGCAAGACAGATTGCTGTTAATTGGCGCACTGATAACAACAACAACAAACCATTTGCTCAAATCGCCACAGCGGATGGTTCTCCCAATCAAGAATCGAATGCAACCACCATCGAAGGCATCACCTCCTCGCTTAAAATGAAGGATTACATTTCCTATCACCATAGCGTTCGTCTGGAAAAGCTTACTCCTGGTACGAAGTATATCTACCGTGTTGGTGATGGACAGCTTTGGTCAGAATGGATGCACTTTACTACATCGAAGGATGATCAGTCTGCTTTTAGCTTTATCTACTTTGGCGACGCCCAAAATGACCTCAAGTCGCATTGGTCTCGAGTCATTAGAGAAGCCTACTCTGATATGCCTCGGGCTAGCTTTATTCTCCATGCTGGTGACTTGGTAGATGAATATAATAATGACCAAGAATGGGGGCAATGGTTCTATGCGGCAGGATGGATCAATGGCTCCATCCCTTCCATTGCGACTCCTGGAAATCATGAATACAGAGGCCTTGACCTTCTATCTCCGCAGTGGCGTCCGCATTTTGCTTTCCCCGAAAATGGCCCTACTGGCGAGTATCAGGAAAAACTCAAGGAGACCGTTTATTACATCGACTACCAAGGCACTCGCATCATCTGCTTGAATACTCAAGCAATGACCCGAAAGATAGCCTTAGCACAACAAAGATGGCTCGAAAAACTCCTAAGTCATAATCTTAATCGCTGGACCATCATCTTTCACCACCATCCCATGTTTGCTTCTGCCAATAACCGTGCAGGCCATGCTCAGCTCAATCTCTTTTTCAAGGAGCTATATGAAAAGCACCAGGTAGACTTAGTGTTACAAGGACATGACCATAGCTATGCTCGAGGTGAAAAAATAAGCATTAAAGGCAAAGCCAAAGAGTACCAAAGTCCTGTTTATGTCGTCTCTGTTAGCGGTCCAAAGATGTACCAAGGAGGTGCAGTATGGGCTGATGTCACAGCTAGCAATTTGCAGCTCTATCAGCTAATTCATGTCAACAGTAAGCAAATAGAGTTCAGTTCCTACCGTGCCGATGGCGTTTTATATGACTCCTTCCTCATCACAAAAGACGCCAATGGAATGCGCAAAATCGAATAGTCCAAGAATCTCTTCATGTCTCACAGGCCACAATATGAGCATACTAATCGAAAATAGAACGTATGCTAAGTGGTCCCACTACTAACCTCCAAATTGATTACTTCCTACTCTTAGCTAGTCGGCTAACTTGGTTGAGATAGTCTTCAACAGAATCTCTAGGCTTAACATCTTGTGCTCTTTTGAGTAGCGGTACAGCCTCCTTTAGACGACCCATGCTCACCATCACTTGGGCTTGGCGAACACATGCGTCAGCCTCAAACTCTTCTATATTGGCCGCACGCTCGAATTGCATAACCGCCTTCTCCCGTTGCCCCATTCGATTATAATGCTCCCCAAGAAGCATTAGGGCCTCTCCATCGATAGGTTTCATAGCAACGATTTCTTCTAAAATTTCTGCAGCTTTTCCTCCTTCTCCCTCATAAACGGCAATCCTTGATTCCAATTTTAACAACTCCTTTTTCTGGTCATCGCTTAAAGAGCTCTGAGAATTTTGCTTGATAGCTAGAACAACCTTTTTCGCCTGGTCCATAGCGCCACGTGCGGAAAGGATTTGAGCCGAACGCAGCGCTCCTTTGGGATCTTGAGTGGGGTCTGATGTTAAGGCTCTCTGATAGGCAATGGCGGCCATATCCATGTTTCCTTCGTTAACGTAAATATCCCCCAACAAGCTGAGATCCCTTGGCTCACTCATCCCCATACGGTCTACCAGCTCGTAAATCTCTGCTGCCGCCTCCATCTTGCCAGAACCGATGTAAGCCTGAGCTTGGAGTAACCAAAACTGCTTATTACCGGGATTTTCTGCCAACATGACATCCAGGAGTGCAATACTTTCGGCGTATTTGCTCTGACCGATGACTGTTCGCACTAAACCTAGTTTCCAATCTTTTACTTCGGGCTGGTATACCATGGCATTTCTAAATGCCATTTCAGCAGGAATAAACTTTTTCAAAGAGAGATAAGAGAAACCTAGTAAACCATATGTTGCACCATCTACCTCACCCAATTGGACAGTTTTGGTAATGGCCTTAATCGCTTGCTCAAATTTACTTTGTTTGGTGTAGATAACTCCAAGATTTTTATAGGCTCTTCTGAATGAAGGAAAGGCATCGATAGCTTTATTATAACTGTCAGCAGCCTCATCCAATTTCCCTTCTTGGAAATAGATATTTCCTAGATGAAAGTAGAAGTTGGCATTGGGCCCTCCCTCTTCGAGTAAAAACAATAACTCATCTTTAGCAGCCTCCATATCATTCTCACCCATCAGACCAAAAAGGTACTGAAGATCTTCACGCTCTATGTCATCCTCTATTTTAGGTTCAACATCCGGAAGAAAACCATAACTACCCAAAAAGGATTTTTTAAAATCCTCGCTGTTCCAAATATCTAATTCATTAGCTGTTAAAGCAAATGAGACACTTATCTGACATAAAGCTATTATTAGTGTTAAAATAAATTTCATTTTCAACTCTTTCATTTTCTTCATTCTAATTATCTAAGTTCTTCAAGATGGAGGCACAAAACTAATGGGCACTTTCATTTTCATGGCCACTTTCTTCCCATCACGCTCACCTGGTTCAAATTTCCATTTCCTGACTGCGTCTACCGCCGCTTTACCAAAAGCAGGATGATCAGACTTAATCGCCTTCGGGCTTTGCACGCGACCATCTTTTCCAACAATAAAGGTAATAATTGCTCTTCCCTTGAGCTTTTTCTTTTGCAACTCTGGAGGGTAAACAGGCAGCCCCTGGAAAACAGCTTGCGCTGGCTTGTCTAGCTCCGCCATTGAGAATGCTTTATCACCGGCCTCTTTCATCTGTTTATTGACTACATCACCAATATTCAGGCTCATACCAAAGTCACCACCTACTCCACCCATACCACTATTCAAAGCGAGCTCTAATTGATCTAAGGTCAAAGGTGGAGGCTCCTCATCTAGCTGAGGGGGCGGAGGTTCTTCCTCTTCTTCTGGCTCCGGCTCTTCCTCCTCTGGTGGAGGCGGCGGAGGCGGTGGAAGCTGCGCCATTTCTACCTCCCTTATGGTTCTATCCTTCCCCAACCCACCGGCAATTTTCTGGAAAATGGGTAGCATCAAAAAAACAACCAAGGTCATGCCCGCGGCTGCACCTAAAACAGCTACCCAACGAAAAACTAAACCAGTCTTTGATCGTTTCTTTTGCATAAAAGTTAAAAATCGATACTAATTAATGGTGCCAATACTTACCTTAGTGGCGCCGCCCAATTTTGCCTCATCAATAACCCGAACCATCAAACCGGCATTACTGTTTTTATCTGATTGAATGATAACAGGCACATCTTCTTGCCTGATCTTGCGTCTTACTAAAGATTGAATACCAGATAAACCAAGATTGGTTTGTTCATGAAGAATTCTACCATCTTCGGTAATAGCAATGAGGATACTGTTATTCTCATCAGATGCGGATGCAGCCGCTTGAGGCTTATCCACTTCCACACCTTTTTCTTCCACGAAAACAGTCGTTACGATAAAAAAAATCAGTAGAATAAAGACACAGTCAATCAATGGTGACATATCTACGCCCCCTTCATCTCCATCACTTTCTCTCAATCCAAAACGTTTCATTTCACTATGACTCCTACGATTTCTAATTAAGAGTAGCTATACTAATCTTAATGGCTCCGCCCAGTTTTGCCTCATCGATCACTCGAACGGTCAAACCCGCATTCCCTTTCTGATCTGCTTGAATAATGACTGGCATATTTTCTTGTCTCGTCATACGCCTGACTAGAGGTTGTACGCCAGCCACGCCGATATTGTTACCGCCATAAACAATGTCCCCTTCTTCGGTAATAGCGATGAGGATACTATTTTTCTCCAGGGATACAGAAGATACTGCTTGCGGTTTATTTACTTCTACACCCGTTTCTTCAACGAATACAGTCGTCACAATAAAAAAGATCAGCAAAATAAAGACACAGTCAATGAGTGGAGACATATCTACATCTGCTTCGTCCCCATCACTTTCACTTGACCCAAAACGTCTCATGAAACTGTTAACTCTGTTGGTTTGTCTTGTAATGATTCTTTATAAAAAAATTGTGTGCACTGTGTTTCCAAGTGAGCAAGAAACCCTTCATACTTCTGAACATTGCGACGCAGATAATAATGAACAAAGTAACCAGGCAGTGCTACTGTAAGTCCAGCTTGCGTCGTGATGAGTGCTAGAGAAATACCATTCGCCATCGCTTCCATCGTTTGATCCCCTCCAGAACCTGATGAGATGGATTTAAAGGTCACCAGCATTCCAATCACTGTTCCTAGCAAACCAACCAGCGGGGCTGCGGCAATACAAGTTTTCATAAAACGAAGCTGCCCTATGAAAGGCCGCAACTCTGTCGACCTTACCTCATCAAAGTGCTTCTCTATTTCGGCAATATTTTTTGACTGCATGACAAAACGAATAAGATCACCCAGGTATCCTTGACCTAACTCAGGATCTCTTATCCATGGTCCCCATTTCGATTCAGGCATCTTAAAACGCTTCTCTTTGAGACCCAGAAAGACATCAACAGCCAAGATGAACATGATGAAGCAGATGCCTGCTAAACCGAGCATGCTCCATTCTCCTTGCACCCAAAATCCCCAAGCTTCTTCTAAGGAAATCATTTGATCACCTCCTGCAAGAAATTAATACTCATCCGATGTTCCAGCACCTGCTGCAACTTTAGGAGTCTTAGGGATTGGAACAGATCTAGCCACAGCTTTCGTCTTGGTCGATTGCTCAGACTCAACCATTCCCGCAGGAACCATAGGTGAAATAGGAGGGACTAGAATCTGGTTAGGCGAAGAAGCTGGAGATGTTTGAATAGTGATTGTGGGGCTAGCATCTCTTCCGTCACTTGCCTCATGGGCCTCAACAGAAACACTACCATTTGCACGACGACTGATCGTATTCACAAAGGAAATAGCGGCTTTCTCCATGTTATCAACAATACCCTTTGCCTTCCGGTTTAAATAAGAGGCAGCGATTACCGATGGAATCGCTACAATCAAACCCCACTTCGTTGTAAGAAGTGCTTCTGAGATACCCCCTGAGAGCATTTTTGCATCACCAGTTCCATATATAGTTATCATTTTAAAGGTATTGATCATACCTGTCACTGTTCCTAAAAGACCCAATAGTGGAGCTGCAGCAGCACTCAATGCCACGAAAGCTATGAAACTCTGCAACTTCAGCTTAGTCTCCATCACCACCTCGAACATGACTTCCTCAATTAAGTCTTTAGGCTCCCTAATGTGGTCGACCGCTGCTCTTAACATCTCACCCATAGGTCCCTTAAAGCCCGCAACATATGACTTCGCCTGATCGAAATTTCCGCCATTGATATAAGTTAAAAGCTGCCTCGTTTTCTTGCGCGAAACTTGCGGAACAAGTGACAGGTGAATAAATTTAGCTAGCGTCACTAAGATAGCTGCAATAGCCAAAATAATAATCGGCCACATCGTTATTCCACCTTTGCGCAATTCATCGATAAGCGTGTCTTCCGCTTCAACATACTTGGCTGCATCGCCTTCACTCGGATCAAATACAATCATACCCTTGCCAGTATCTAGCATGGGCTTGATCGCTTGATTCATCTGCACTTCTTCAGCGGGATCAACCGCTTGCACCGGCCTAACCGCTGGCTCATTGGATCCCAACTTCTGATCGACAAGACCTGCACTTTGACCATCCTCAGAGGCAAAAAGAACCACAGGTCCTAGAATGCCAAAACGTCCCTTGATCTCATCACCTGAATTACTGATCGCGTATCCGTCAAAAGTTGCTCCGCCACCAAGCTCGATAAGACGGTTGAGTGACTCATTGACCAACTCAATTTGCGCTTCAAATTTTTGAGCTGGAATCAAATTAGGGTTTTCAGGTGCCAGTTCCGCTTCACGTTGTACATGGGCATAACGCTTTAACTCACTGATATGAACTCGTGATTTAAAATTGCGCACATACTCGTCAAAAAGATTGGAGATAAAGGAATTTTCAGCTTCCCTTGCCTTGATCTCTCTCTTCAAGTTGCTGAGATCTAAGTTACGACTATCCAGGGTTCGAGACTCTTTTTTATATTGCTCATGCAATTCAATGAGTTCGTCCTCCAGCTTGTTAAGCTCTCGACTCATCGGAAGCTTTTCTTTTGTAATCGCTTCTCGAAGTTCCGACAATTTCAGCAGACTCACTTCTAAGTCTTTCTTCGATTGCTCAACCGCCTTGTTCATTTCGTTCTGAGCCGATGTCGCTGAAGGAACGCATGCGATGACTAAGAATCCTATAAACCGATAGATACTCACCTTCTTATTCATCCTCTTTTAACCTCTTCTTATTAATGAATTTCTGCGGGGATTGAAACAAACGCCGCTGTTTCCCGACCTTCCAAAACATTAATTGCTTTTGCTATATCTGCTGCGGATTCATTAGCTACCTGCCATTTCCATCCAGATGCACCATCTGGCCAACCTACACCTGCGAATTGACCATCATTTGAGACATAATAAGCCTGACCTATCCCCAAGTACAAGGTTCTCACCTCAGCTCTTTGTCCCTCTTGAAGCTCGCGAACTTCGTTAAAAGTATGAGAGTTCCGGTTAAATTTGTTTACTTCATTAAGGATACCAATGACATTTCCAAAGCGAACAGACAATGATAATTTGGTTTCATCGGGTTTTTGAGGCACTTTTTGCACCAATGGCCTCAACTTATCAGATAAAGGTGTCGGCATCATTGGAAGAAGCTTAGTCTTAACCATAGCTTCTAACTTTGCTATTTCCCCAGTAACTTGTTGAGAAGCCTCTTTAAGCTCCTCATTTTTGGATACAAACTCTTCGCGCTGTTTGTCTGCATCCGTAATCATTTCCTTGGCTTTTTCAATGCTCTCCTTGCGTTGCTTGATCTCATTTTTCAGAAGCTCGATCCGTCCCTCCAACATGCTTTTACCTAATTTCCAATCCTTGCGTTCTTGAGAAAGTAGGGTTTCTGTCTCAGCCCATTGCTTAATAGACTCCCGCGCAAGTTCTAACTGTATCCTAAAATCCTCTTCCTCTTGACTCCAAGCACTCGTTACACTTACCGTGCACAGCACAAACACCCATAAAGCTATGTTCCGTTTTTCCATTATTTTCATATTGTTAAACTCCTACTAGATACGACATATATGTGTAAGAAAAACTACCCCTTGGGTCCTACACCTTTGAGCAATATAGCTAGGACACTGCTGAAATATCGTGGCGCTTTGATGTCATCTGTGTGACAAAAAGATGACAAAATAGCTTTATACTTATTTTGGGATAAATAAATGCTCTACCCAATCCACACGAATTTCTCCTTTTCGAATATCAGCGCAGTCTCTAGTAAATGGTTATGTCTAGCGTGTTAATTATAGGAGCAGGTGGAGTGGGCCAGGTCGTCACCCACAAATGTGCTCAGCTTCCAGAAGTATTTAGTAAAATCACTCTTGCCAGCCGCACCAAATCGAAATGCGACAAAATCGCTTCTCAGCTCAATCGCCCGGTTGAGACTGCACAAGTGGATGCGGACAATGTCCATGAACTCGTCGCACTCATTAAAAAAGTTCAGCCTGAAATACTTATCCATGTCGCTCTTCCTTATCAGGACCTCCATATCATGGACGCTTGTTTGGAGACAGGAGTTACTTATCTCGATACGGCTAACTATGAGCCTAGAGATGAAGCCAAGTTTTGCTACAAATGGCAATGGGATTACCAGGACAAATTTAAAGATGCTGGCCTTCTGGCCCTTTTAGGCAGTGGATTTGATCCAGGAGTCACTAATGTCTTCACCGCGCATGCTGCCAAGCATCAATTTGATGAAATACACACTTTGGATATTATCGACTGTAATGCCGGAGATCACCAGCAGGCTTTTGCCACCAACTTTAATCCTGAAATCAATATCCGTGAAGTTACCGCCAAGGGCCGTTATTGGAAAAATCAAAACTGGATAGAAACGGAACCACTCTTTGAGAAAAAGGTCTTTGATTTTCCTGAGGGAATTGGCTCCAAAGATATGTATCTCATGTACCATGAAGAACTTGAATCCCTAACAAAGAATTTTCCTACACTCAAACAAGCGCGCTTCTGGATGACTTTTTCACAAAGCTACCTCACTCATCTTCAGGTCTTAGAAAACGTTGGAATGACTCGCATTGATCCTGTTTCATACCAAGGCACTGAGATTATTCCTTTACAATTTCTTAAAGCTCTCTTACCAGATCCTTCCAGCCTAGGACCTCTTACAAAAGGTAGGACCTGTATTGGTTGTTTGATCAAAGGGGTGAAAGACGGCAAAGATAAAACTTATTACATCTACAATATTTGTGATCATGAGGCAGCCTATCGAGAAACTCAGTCTCAGGCCATTTCCTATACCACAGGAGTACCTGCCATGATAGGAGCCAAAATGATTCTCGATAAATCTTGGTCTGGCACCGGTGTATTCAATATGGAAGACTTTGATCCAGATCCATTCATGACCGCGCTCAACCAATATGGGCTGCCCTGGAAAGAAACCATTCTCCCTAATGATTTTATTCTATAATTAGCCATCATGAGTCATCCACTCTCGGAAAAAGAAATTCAAAAACTCCCATCTCCCTGCTTTGTTGTTGACGAAACTTTAGTTCTAAAGAACCTCCAAACTCTGCAATCCGTTCAAGAAGCGACAGGAGCCCAGATCCTTCTCGCTCTCAAGGCTTTTTCGATGTTTAGCACCTTTCCATTACTCAAAAAAGTACTTCATGGAACGTGTGCTAGCAGCTTAAACGAGGCTCGACTTGGGCGAGAAGAATTCGATAAAGAAGTCCATACCTATTCGCCCGCTTATACCAAGAGTGAATTGGAAAAGATCCTACCCCTCTCCGATAAAGTGCTATTCAATTCCTTTGGTCAATGGGAAAAATTTCAAACAACCATCAAACCTTATCTCGACCAAGTTCTCTTCGGATTTCGCATTAACCCTCAGCATTCTGAGGGACAAACTGCCATTTATGATCCCTGCGCGCCCTGCTCACGTTTAGGGATCCCTGCGGATCAATTTGCCACTTATGTCTCTAAACACCCCAATACACTTGATGGGATCACAGGACTCCATTTTCATACCCTTTGTGAGCAAGACTCCTATGCCCTGGAGCGAACTCTCCAAGCTTTTGAAAATGCTTGCAGTCCTTATCTTAGTAAGATGAATTGGATTAATTTTGGAGGAGGTCACCACATCACCCGCTCGGATTATAACGTGGAACATCTTATCCAACTCATCAATTGCTTTAAAGAAAAGTATCAGGTTCAAATTTACCTAGAACCAGGAGAAGCTGTCGTCCTCCATACCGGCTTCTTCATCACAACTGTTTTAGACATCATCTCAAACGATAAGCAAATCGCAGTATTAGACACTTCTGCTGTTGCCCACTTACCAGATGTTTTAGAAATGCCTTATCAGCCTGAACTAGTCAACGCCGCCAAGGACTCGAGGTATCCTTATAAATACCTGTTGACAGGCTCAACCTGCTTAGCAGGAGACCTAATCGGTGAATACTCTTTTCCTGAAGAACTATCCATTGGACAAAGACTCATTTTTCTAGATATGGCTCACTACACCATGGTAAAGACTACCACTTTCAATGGGATCAACTTACCCAGCATCGCCCTCAAAAAAGCTGAAAGTGGTGAACTGAAAGTTGTCCGCTCTTTTAGTTATGAAGATTTTAAAGCCCGTCTTTCCTAGTTGTAGAAATGATGAGGCTTCAGTATGCTGGGGCATGCGAAATGCCACTAAATCATCTCTTGCAGCCATAACCTTAATATATCTTACTGTTATAGCCCCTCTTGGTCTGGATCACATCCAGGCCCAAACAACTAGCGGTACAACCTCTGAAGATGAAAACATCTCTGACCAAGCAAATAAAACTAACATTTGGCAAGCTTCTCTTACCTCTGGAAGCTACTCAGTCAGACTTACCATGGTAGCTTCTGTAAGCGAGCACGAGTACGTGGTGGACGGCGCAATGAAAGTAAATGAAGTCACTATTGATACAGCTGGATCGGTTACAGCTCGATTCTATTTTATTGAGCCCTATACACCAAACTCCCCTTCAAATGCCCTCGATAACTCCCTAGAACAAATCAAAGATCGTAGCCGCCAAGTCATGGAGCGGCTCGGACAAACAGAGCTGATCGAAAACACCGTCGTCAAAAACTACCCGACTACTACACATGCAAAAACAGTTGAATTTCGGTTAAGTAGCCAAGAAGAACTCCAAGCCCTCTACCGAAGCATTCAATCAGCCTTCCGCAGTGGTAAAGGCCGTGCCTTCACCATTGCTACTGAATAAGTCAGTCTAGCCTTATATTCTAAAGCGGCTATAGCAAACTGGCTCCTCCCGCTCCTAGACTATCGGCAAAAGCCTCCAAAGATTTTACGAAGCACCCTACTGCTTGAATCAAGTCTTGTTGGTATGATCCTGAGACATAGGTAACAGATAAAAAGGTAGAATGCCTTGGGAAGAAGTTACCGGAATGGATCAGAGAGAGAAGTTTGTGGTACTAGCCCAGAGTGAGCGTTATACGATAAGTGAGTTATGTGAGAGTTACGGGATATCGCGAAAGACAGGCTATAAATGGCTAAGGAGATATGCAGAGGGAGGCATAGGGGCAATGAAAGAAAGGAGTCGAGCCCCTAGGAGAGTTCCAAGTAGGACTGAGCGTGCCCTGGAGAGACTTATGATATCAGAGCGGCGAAAGCATAGCACGTCGGGAGGCAAAAAGACCCATTAGATATTAGAAAAATCTGAATTTGAAATGTTAAAAATAAATCCGAAGTCATATTAATTAATTTTCAAAATAGACGTTTTCTAATTAAACGGTGTGTCATAGAGATTGCTATCCTATTTGTGGGTGTAGTTCTTAGCCGATGGACAGGCGGTGGCTTGAGTTATTAGATAACTCCATCAAGCAAGCCATTGAAGACCTAAATCAGGCCAAGTTTTTAGAAACAAAAAATAGCAGCCGCCAGTGCCCCATAAACAAAAGAGAGATCGAGGCCATTTTGGGTTGGAAAGAGTTCAAGAAGCTTAAAGGTGAGCATCAGGATAAATAGTTGACTTTCGTTACTGACGAGATCAATTGTGAGACTATTCGTAAAAAACTAAAGGAGGAACTAGCAAGCAGGCAATAAGCATAAAATTTAATATCTTATGCCTGGGTCAATAGATGTCTTAGGGTCTGTTGTAAAATTTTTTTCAGAAGTATGAGAAAAGTGAATACCTAACCCGTGACTAGTAAAAGCCACAAATTTCTTTCAAGAACATCATCAGATTGAGAATTTTCAGAATCGAAAATTTGTCAATCATAGTTGTTTAAAACAAGAAGGACAAGATATAGGAGAATTTGCATTTGCTTAGAAATTTAACCTTTTCGCCAATTAGATAGACCTGTAAACAAAAATTAAAAATTTGATCTAAGTATTTAAGGGTTAGGAGATTAAGTATTGATGCAAATACCGAAAAAAGACTTCAAAATGAATATTAGCATCGAATCATGCAACTTCTGTTTGACAAAGTAATCGCGATTAACAATTCTGTCTTTTTCGTGTTTGTAAAAAGATTTACCCACCCATCCAGTCAAAAAATGATCACGACCAAAACCAATGAAAATGATGAGAGCAAAAAGAGAAATAGGCTTTAGCGTAATAATGTGGCTAATTCTGCTGGCATTAAGCATGTTCATAACCTCTGCATCTGCACAAGTATTGCAGTATGAGTTTGAAGAAGGCACCGGGTTAACCACCAGCGATTTGACTGGAAACGGATACACCGGCCACCTCATGGGGGGAGCAGCTTTTTCCTCCGGAACGCACTCGAGTAGCGGAGGTCTCTTGTTCGATGGCAGCAATGACTATGTGGCTATTAACAATTTTTTTTACCAAGGGACTAACTATGCGGCCTTTTCCGTGAGCTTCTGGATGAAGACCACAGACAAGGGCAGCCAAGTGATCGCTTCCTTTGATCGGGATGAATATTGGCGAGTGGAAATCAATGGGCCAAGTGCCGGTCAAGGAGATGTAGGCTTTACCGTAGCCACCACTTCGGGG
>JBCCXA010000044.1 GCA_039192515.1 Verrucomicrobiota bacterium
GTGGCAATCTTCTGACCGTCAGTGAGGCCAATTAAATTTATAACCGGCGGCTCATTATTCTGTGCATACGTGTCAAATACTCCAGGGATTAAGGATGTAATTACTAAAATTAGAATTTTTATTGTAGTTCTCATAATTTCGATTTAGGCGCAAAAAAATCTTTTGTCAAACTTTTAAACTTCGATCCTTTGTTATTTTTGTTAAAGCTAAAACAAATAGATCATGCATAAAGCCTCGAGGCGATAACGAAGAAAAAGTTAACAAAGATGTATTCCTCAAGTGATATCTTGAGGAGAATGGACTTTTTGGGCTAAGATCTTGCACAGATCTTCACGTTTGTATGCCATCTTTCGAATTAAAGTTAAAACTCTATAGATTTATAGCACTCCATAAATTACTCTCAAGGTTAACAAAACACCTTTGCTTTAACCTCTATGGACCTGCTTCTAGTCTATTTAGAAGAGTTTGTATGAGTCCGCCAAAACTGCCATTACTGAGTACCACAAGCACATCTGCTGCTCGGAGTTCTCGCGTAAGTCGATCTATCATGATCGAGACATCGGGTTCATAGTAAGATGTTTTGCCTGCTTCTAATAAATCCGAAACAACTTTTTTAGGATCTAAACGATTCTCACGAGGCAACTGGTCTAAACGGCTTACCTCACCTATACCTATATAATCTGCTAAAGCTAAAGCCTCTGGTAGCTGATCTTGAAAATTGGCGCGACGTGTCGTATTTGAACGAGGTTCGAATAGGGCACACAAGCGCCTATTCGGATATTTGGCCTTGAGTGCGCTTAGCGTTTCCTGGATAGCCGTTGGGTGGTGAGCAAAGTCATCAATAATAATTATATCTCTCGCTTCACCGCGCACTTCCATTCGCCTTTTAATACCTTTAAATTGAGTAAGAGCTTGAGCAATCATGGTGAGCTTTATGTCATAAACATTTGCTGCGGTAATGGCCATGCAAGCATTGTGGACATTGTGCGAACCGTACATTGGCAGGAAAAAAGATTCACCCATGAATTGAAAAATGGTTCCATTGGAAGTTACCTGGCTACCTGTAATTTGATGATTTGACTCAGAGGAAAAGCCTACCGAAATAACTTCACTTTTCGCATTTCGGAGGACATCCTTCACATTTTTATCATCAGCGTTGGCGACGACTATCCCATTCTGCGGAACAATATGGATCAAGCGACTGAAGGTAGCCTTAATGTCTTCCAAAGAATTAAAGATATCCGCATGATCAAACTCTAGATTATTGAGGATGACAAGCTCGGGAAGATAGTGGAGAAATTTGCTTCTCTTATCGAAGAAACAAGTATCGTATTCGTCGCCTTCCAAAATCCAAAACGGGCCATTTTGGTTTTTGCAGCCTTGAGGTAAGTTCTTGGGCACACCACCAATCAGATAGCTTGGATTTTTCCCGCAGTGTTCGAAGATCCAGGCGAGAAGGCTAGTCGTCGTGGTTTTCCCATGTGTGCCTGTCACAACGAGGTTTTTCGTTTTGCTTAGTAAGAAGAGTCGTAATGTTTCAGGTAATGACAAATAGAATAAATGCTGGTTAAGCACTGCTTCTAGTTCTGGATTCCCCCTTGATATGGCGTTGCCAACGATGACTAAATCTGGGCGATGTGAGAGGTTTTCTTCGCGATAGCCCTCCATCAGCTGCACCTTATTGGATTCTAAGAACGTTGACATTGGAGGGTAGATATTGGCGTCTGATCCCGTAATTTTGTAGCCTTGCTCTTGCAACATGACGGCAACTGAGCCCATAGCGGTTCCGCAAATGCCAATCAGGTGAATGGTCTTTATTTCGGAGAGTACATTTTTAGGCATAGATGATTTCTACCATAGCCAAGTAGGCAATCCCTTCCATAGAAAAACGAACCATATGGTGAGGTTTATGCTGGATTTTAGTGAAACCTTTGTATACTTTATAAGAGTGAAATTCAGGCAATTCGTTTTAGTCTACATCTTGGCACATTCATTTGCTTTCGCTGATTCCTTGACGGATCAATTAAACATGTCTGAGGAAGAGCTAAGAAGCAAGACAAGCAGGCTATCAAATAAGATATTCAAGACCAATAAGTTTTTCGGCAAGAAGTATCAAGTCGACAAAAAGTTTTCGACTAATGAGTACACAGTTGGAAAAGGTTTGTTCCCCACAAAGCAATGGACCGGAGGGAAGCCATCAAAGCAGTTTTCCACCACCGACTTAATCAAGGAAGATAAAACCTCGTCTTTTGATAATCAAAAATGGCAAGGTGCTCAAAAAAAATGGGCAGACCCTAAGCGTGATACTTCATTCTCGGGTAAAGCGAAAGAGGATGGAAAAGTCTATCTACTAGATGATGTCAATAAGAGTTGGTATGATGGCAAGAAAAAATATAAAGGTCTTGAACTCAAAGAAATGAATAGAGAAATTGCTTTAATTAATGAGGCCTTAAAAGATGTTACAGAAAATGGCGAGAACCAACTTTCCATCCAAGAAATAAAAGAAATTCTCAATACCAATAAATAGGCTAGGCACTATTTTCAATGTCTCATTAATCAGCCTAAAGCAAGCTGCCTGAAGCGAAGTAAGCTTAAAGAATATCACTGAGGCTACTAGGAGATTCAACTTTCCCCATAATATCCCTTTACAGAGAATCCTTACTCTTCAGTATAAATAAATGCGATTCTTTACCACTACGCTACCAGTCCTATTGTTTGTAGTTGGCTGTTCAACGACAACTCAAGATAAAGCTTCGGTAAGCACCCCCTGGGAGGGCGAACCCGTTGTGCGCTTTGTTAAAACATATGACTTACAAGTAGCACTGACCTTTGATGATGGGCCACATCCTATCAACACTCCCTTGTTATTGGATTTACTTAAGGAAGAAAAAATTAAAGCGACATTTTATTTAGTGGGCCAGACTGCAGCTGCCTATCCAGACATTACCAAACGGATCATCGATGAGGGCCATGAAATCGGAAACCACTCTTGGTCTCATGACAACTTCACCGATCTTTCTTATCAAGAAATTGCTAAAGAAATTGATAAGACCAATGCTTTGCTAGAGAAACATTCTGGAGTAAAGCCTGCTACTTTTCGTCCGCCCTATGGGGCTCTAAGACCTGCTCAAAAGACCTGGATTCATGAAAAATACCAATGGCCCATAGTTTATTGGTCAATAGATCCTAAAGACTGGACAAGACCTGGCATAGGTGAAGTGAGCCGTCGTATTGTTTCTGGCATTCATCCGGGAGCTATTGTTTTATTTCACGACACACACAACACCACGATTCAGGCGATGCCTGATATTATTGAAAAACTGAAGTCAAAAAAATATGAATTTGTGACCATCTCGAAGCTATTAGCTTCATCTCAAAAACAAAACCACCAAGAAACTAGATTAACTAGCGATTAGTTGAAAAAGAGGTAGTCGCTTTGATCTCGGGATAATTACTTAAAATCGCAGTGATCGTATAGTTTCCTGTTTGCAAGTTGCCAGCCAATTTACGGACGGGTACATTAATAGTGTAGGCAAACTTTTCCTTAGGATTTACAAAAACAGATCCCACGACTTGCATGAATGCTTTATCATCAGACCAAACAAAAATAGCATTATTTGTTCCTTCCTCGGTAATGGCTATGTCATAGCGTTGAGCATCTGGAAAGGATAAAGTGTACTGGCGCTCGCTCTCATTTTGAATAATGAACTGTAATTCGAGTTGAACATCTTCATCGATGCCTTGTTCGAGTTCACTGATAGAGACACCTTCCTTAATTTTTAACTGAGCGGAGAAATCGTCGGTATTCACTTCATTTGCCTTTTGCACGCGAGCAGGGTCTCCCTTGAACAAGCTAAAGCGCTTGCCCGGAGGATTGATGAAGCGGTCGGGAACTGTTTGACGGGCTGGTCGGATATCGACAGCCCAGAGAGAGTCGTAAAAGATTACAAAAGCAAGGAAACACACAGGTAGCCAAGAACTTAAATGTTTGATACTCATTGATTATCAGACTATAACAGACCGGATACAATTCAACAACATTACAATGAAGCCGAGTAATAGTATCCATGACTAAAGCATCTAACTGGTTATCTTGCGCGTTTCTATACTTAGCGCTCTTTACAAGTTCCGTGGAGTCAAGAACCTGGACATACCAGAATGGCTCTAGCATAGAGGGATCGTTTGTCAGAAAGGAGGGTGATTATGTGGTCATCCAAAAATTTTCAGATTTCAGGCAGATTAGTATTCCTCTTTTTAAACTATCACAAAAAGACCAAGACTACCTAAGGACTACTCGAGCAGAGACCGCAAAGATTCGGCTAGCGAACCCCTTGAAAGAATACTTTCCCGATAAATTGCAGGATGCCAATGGCAAAGAGATTCCCACTTCCTCCCTCAGTGGAAAGCACGTAGGTATCTATTTTTCTGCAAAATGGTGTGGTCCTTGTCGAGTCTTTACTCCCAAATTAGTGGAATTCAGGGATCGTAACCAGAATAACTTTGAGGTTGTTTTTGTAAGTAGCGACAATAGTGACGCGGCGATGAAGAATTATATGAAAGATTCCGAGATGCAGTGGCTCGCTATGAAGCGAGGTTCAAAAGAGGCTAAAGATCTAAATTCACGCTTCGAGGTAAGGGGGATCCCTTCATTGGTTATTCTCTCCCCTAAGGGGGAGGTTATCACTCGCAATGGAAGAGGGTTGATAGATCAAAACCCTAATGGCTCTGTGGCTATTTTTAAGTGAGTCAAAGTCCCATGACATTCACATGCACCGTTCGGGTATGAGGATGAGCTCTATGCTCAAAGATGAATATTCCTTGCCACGTTCCCAAACATAAATGCCATTTTTTAATGGGGATGACTTCAGAGGTGCGAGTGAGGACCATTCTGATATGAGACGGCATATCGTCAGGGCCCTCATGAGTATGAACAAAGTAAGGAGTATCCTCCGGCACTAACTTTTCGAAGAAAGCATGTAAATCGGTTCGTGCTGAAGGATCGGCATTTTCATAAATAACAAGTGATGCACTTGTATGTGCGACAAAAACGGTTGCCACACCGTTCTGGATATCCGAGCTAGAAGCAATATCTCTCACTCGATCTGTTATTTCGATGGTTCCTTTTCCTGTAGTTTTTACCTGTATCGTTTCGGTCACTGATTTCATTTCATTTATCATCTAATACCCATACCACTTGGTAGATCACTTCAACGGGAAAGCAATCTCTAAAGGATCAATGAGAAAAATGAATGGCAAAGCTTTCCCGCCTCTCTACTCTATTTCGCAATTTATGTGATTATTGAAGTTTTTGAAATTCAATACAAATGGGGGCTGGGCAATTTACTATTTGATTATGATAGATTAAGTTGCCATTTTCCTGATCGATTTTGAAAACAGATAGGGTATTAGAGTCTCTAGCGGCGGCAAGTAACCATGTATCGGTAGGGTCTAGATGAAAGTTTCTAGGATAAGCGCCCCGCACCGGCTCACGCTCGATAAAAGTCAACTTGCCAGTATTGGAGTCAACTGAGAAAGCAGCAATGGTATCATGCCCACGATTTGCTGCGTAGAGGAATTTTCCTTTAGAGTCCATACGTATTTCGGAGGCTTTGTTAGGAACTTCCCAAAGATCTTGAGGAAGCGTGGGAATCACCTGCAGTTCGTTCATTACACCTTGATTGGAATCATAGCGAAACACAGAAATAGTCATCAGCAACTCATTGAGGACATAGGCAAATATCCCATTGGGATGAAACTTCATATGGCGTGGCCCGCTTCCTGGAGGACAGGCAGCGAATCCATTTTCCATCAAAGTTCCTTCGCTGTGATTAATTTTATAAATCATGACTTTGTCGATTCCTAAGTCAGGGACCATGAGATACTGGTTATCAGGGCTGACATAGACTGAGTGAGGGTGAGCTCTTTTTTGGCGAGCTTTATTGGGACCTGATCCTGAATGCTTCTTGAGGTCTGATCTAGGCTGAATACTTCCATCTTTAGCCAGTGGGAAAACCGCGACCGAGCTGGCTCCATATTGCGCAGTAAAGAGATATTTAGCAGTTTGATCAAGCGTTAGGTGGACACCTCTGCCATCACCAATAGGAATGGAGTTGATTAATTTTAGAGTTTTTCCCTGATCAAGAATTTCATAAGCAGCAATATGTCCAGCTCTGGAGTCAGCTACATGGTGAATGGTGTAAAGAAGCGATTTATTGCTTTTTTCTGCTAATGCAATAAAGCCTGGTGCTATCAATTCAGTGGCGAGCTCTGGTTGAGTCAGCTTTCCAGAGGCTAAGTCTAACTCAGCTCGGTAAATACCTTTACTTTCACTCTTCGTATCCGTGCCTATCCAAACAACTGCTTTTTCAGAGGCTTGTAGTGATAGTGGTGTAGAAAATACGATGAATAGCGCAATGCAGGACTTCAACTGTCTTGATTTCATATGTTTTTCCTAGCAGAGCACAACAGATAAGTCATGCTTTAACCCGGACGATGTAATCCTAAGCACTAAAATAAGCATTCTAAGCTTTGGAAAAAATTAAGCCTAGTGGCTCAAGTTTTATGCGCTTGGTTCCACTTCACTGCATGCATCATAGGAGTTTAAAAACCGATTGTGACGAGTTCTTCTTCTTTTTCTGCTTCCTCGGTATGAGTCATTTCATCCTCCTCTAGCGGCCTAAAACGCTCGGCTTTGAAACCACGCTCAGGGTAGGGTGGTGTATCCGAGCAAGGGTTAATCAGCTCAACTAAAGTAATCGCTACCTCGCCTTCTTGACCTTTTAAATTGACCCCTAAGGAAACGTCTCGGACGGTGTAGGTTACCCCTTCTTTAGGGAGTGCATCATAAAACTTTTCAATTCCTAATGGAAATTTTCCATCCACACAAACAACCTTCTGACCTGTTATCATAACTTGTAAGATATTTACCTGCGGCAAGCTCTTCAAATATTATTATCTGCTCCTTTCCTCTTTAGGGTTTTTTCTAAAACTAAAAAAATGTCTTTCCAATCAACACCGTTTATGTGGACTCAAGCATTGACAACGAAGAGATGCTCTTATACAGTCTATTACTATTGAGATAAGGGCATTTCCTAAATAGATTCAAACACTCCTTTTCGTCCTACTCCCTTGTAAGCGGAGCCTCAGGGTGGACAGTAGGTTGCGAATGTTGGTTCTTCGGATCAAGTCCGAGGATGACAAAGGATCCATCAGAGTTATCGTTTATTCGAAAAGGCTCTCATTGGTAAATCTACATATGAGTGATTTAAGTCGGGATAGAGAATCGCTTTAAAGAGCAAGGTTTTCAGGTTAAATAAACAACAGCTATGAGAGAACACACACACATTTGGCTTATTCTTTTAGGCGCGACTGCTGTCATTGGAGCAGCGATCGTTGTCTATCAATTGAAAGAGGACTATAACAATCTTGAAAGCCCCCCATTCGCCTCAAATTTAAAGGACAAGGAGTCTCATAATCCTCCACATTCTCTAGATGAAAGCTCTGCTTTGCAGAAGCAACTAAGTCGTCTTTTGGATGTTCAATTATTAAATCGCTCTCGTATAGAAGAAATCATTCTGAGCGCTGCTAGAGAAGACTATGAGGCAACCAAAGCATGGATCGAGGAGCATTTAGAAAGTGCAAAACTCCAGTTGGCCTTAAACATCCTTTACGAGTTTGCGGCAGATAGGACCTTAGAGGAAGTGATCAAATCCATGCAAGATAACGAGATGTCTTTCTCTGAAGCGTTATCACAATTAAAAAATTCCCCAGGCCTATCTCATTCCCAGCAAAAGGAACTCGTTGCCCGATGGGGCCAGGTTGATCCCCAAGCTGTCGCTCAATCTCTTCTAACTCTTGCGGAAGATGATACGGACGGGCTCACGCAATACGACCTGCTCATGCCTTCTTTAGTACCAGGCCTAGGGGAGCAAGAGTTTGCCGATACCTACGCGTTGATCAATACCGTGGAGGGTGAAAGCCGCTCAGAAATCATCTCAACCTTTCTTGCGCTTTATGCTTTGCAAAATCCAACCTTGGCCCTTGACACAATATTGGAAGCACCTGACTTTGAAGACAGACAGGGCTTTGCGGATTCTATCTTAAAAGAATGGGCGAAAAAGGATCTACAAGCGGCTTATGATTGGGCCCAAAATCTTCCTCAAGAGCAACGCGCTCCCAGTACACTGATCACCGTCGGAAAGCTACTTGCTCAAGAAAGTCCTGATGTGGCGGCGGCTGCCATTACTGCCGGGGAGTTACCTACGGATCCTGCATTGATTAGAAAAGTAGCGCATCATTGGGCAACCGAGGATGACCAGTCTTTAGAGGATTGGGTAAATACTTTGGTCGATTATGAGATGAGGAACCAAGCGGTTTTAGGATGGAGTGAGAATTTGATGGAGTCCTATGATCCTGACACCATATTCGATTTTTATGATCAATACTATGAAGGAGAGGATAAAAATGAGAAGTGGCTTCTCGTCGTATCTTACGGAGCACGTCAGGGAAAGATAAGCAAAGCCGCTGAGTCCTTCCAAAAAGCAGACTTGGGGCAAGTGAATCCAAACAGAGTTAAAAGCACACTACGCTATATCGTAGCCTCTTGGGCTGTATATGGCAAAGGCGAGGACTTAATGGCTTGGATTGATGAGGTTACAAATCATGAGCCCAACCTCACTTCCATGAACTCTAACCTGAAAAATTTTGCTTCAAGAACGTGGCAAGACTATCATGACGCTAAGGATCCTCCCTCATGGTCAGAATAGCTTTAACCCGGATATTGCCATAGAGGTTCAAAGATTTTGGCTCCAAGAAACATAGAGTCTCCTAGAGGTATCACCTTTTGAGACCCATGACCCTACTCTATCTGGATTGGTGCTCCGTGCGCTTGATAACTTCACCTTCGCTTGCTTGTAGAACCACGCTCAGACGATGTGATTGATACATCTTTCTCGACTCTCTTTTCCTTGTCGCTGAAGCTTTTAGGCATCTTGTTCCATTTCTATTACATCATCTGGGTTTAACATTATGACTGCTTCTTTCGGGTTTGGAATCGGGGTTGCTGATACTAGATAACAATGACCTGTCTGCCTGAAGAAGGGTGCTTAACAAATTCTATTTTAATGCCGTAGACATGCTCGATTACCTCCTTGGAGATAATGTCTTCTGGAGGTCCCACCGCTACCTGTTCTCCATTTTTTAAAAAAAGGAGATGGTCTGCATATTGTGTCGCCTGGTTGATATCATGAAGAATGGCGAACACGGCGACTTGATCCTTGGCATACTGTTTGGCCAGTTTTAGAACAAGATGTTGGTGTGCGATGTCTAAGCTAGAGGTTGGTTCATCTAAAAGCAGATAGCGACATCCATTTTCAGATGCATCCCAGATTTGTGCGAGAACTCGAGCTAGTTGAACGCGCTGTTTTTCTCCACCAGATAATGTTGGAAAACTGCGCTCAGCAAAACTTGCCATATCCACACTTTTTAATGCTTCCTGAGCGATTTGGAAGTCTTGCTCATTTTCTATCCAGGTGTAGTGAGGAGACCGGCCCATGAGAACGACTTCTAAAACGGTGAAGGGAAAATTAATATCTGGGCTCTGAGTGAGAACAGCCCTCATTTTACTAAGAGATAGAGGGTTCCAATCCTCAAGTGGTTTACCTGCTAAATGGATCTCGCCTTTCGTTGGCTCGCATTCACCTGTCAGGGCCTCTAACAAAGTGGACTTTCCCGCTCCATTGGGCCCCAACACCGCAGTAAGTGCACCTGGCTTCACAGAAAGGTTGATCTCATGCAAAATTTCTGTTTGACCTTTACTTACACTAATATTTTTTGCGCTCAGCATAGCTAGATTCGTTTCATTTTTAGAAGCAACCACAGAAAGAATGGTGCCCCTATGAAAGCTGTAATAATCCCAATTGGCAGCTCAACAGGAGCCAATAAATTTCTTGCCAACAAATCGGACAATAATAACAGAAGTCCTCCAAGAAAGATGGATCCAAGCATTAAAAAACGATTATCCGGGCCAATGCAAAGCCGAACGAGGTGAGGAACCACCAAACCCACGAAGGCAATCATCCCACTGATGGCAACACCTGAACCCACACCAGCTGCCGTTAAGCAAATAATAAGAACTTTGGCGCGCTCTCTGTCTATGCCCAGGTATTTAGCTTCTGCTTCACCAAGCGCAAAAGCATTTAGTGCTTTGGATAGAAAGGGTAGGGAGAGAATGCTTATAAGCATAAGTGGGGCTGCCAGAGATAATTCTTTCCAAGTAGCATGCCCTAGGCTTCCCATCATCCAGAAAGTAATCGAGCGTATTTGGTCATCATCGGATAGAAAGACAAAGTAACTGGTAATCGCTCCCGCAAAGGCATTGATGGCAATACCGGCAAGAAGCATGGTCGGGACATCCGTTCGACCATGTCTGGTTGCTAAATGATAAATAAGAAAGGTAGTCATGAATGCAAAAAAGAAAGCCAGTAGGGGTGTGGTGAAAGTACCCAGTGTTTTGCTCCATTCTGGAAACCAGCTTGAGAAACTACTGATGCTAATAACTGCCCCCAATCCAGCACCGGCAGAGATGCCGATTAGGCCCGGGTCTGCTAGAGGATTTCGAAAGAGTCCCTGCATAGCACCGCCGCATGCCGCTAAAGCCCCGCCGATTAAGATGGCGCATAAAATTCGAGGTAGTCGAATGATTTCTATGGCGGCAATGTGTTGTTGAGAGATGTTCTCTGCTTCCGCAAGGCCGAGCCGAGACAGCAAAATCTCCAACAAGTCCTTTATTGGGACCTTAACCGGTCCATTTGATAAAGCAACAAGGGCCATGACAATCAGCATGACCAACAAAAGAGCAATTAAAGTGAGCTTCCTTTTTTGCTGAGAAGGAATGCTAGACCAAGAGATAACCATTTAGAAATGACAGGCGTCTATTCTTGATAGAAGTAAAGGGCTAGCTCTTTAACAGCTTCTGGAGTATTTAAACCAAGGGTTAGGGTTTTGGCCATATCAATGACTTTGACACGGTCATTTTGAACTGCGGCCGAAGCGGATAAACCAGGTAAATTTTTGAAAGCCTCCAAACCACCTAACTGCTGAAGACCTCTATCGGGAACAAGAAGAATATCCGGATTTGCTTGCAAGGCTGATTCTGCGCTCAATTCCTTGTAACCCTGAAAGCTTTCCACCACATTGACGCCGCCAGCAGCTTTGATAATCGTATCTGCCGCGGTTCCTGTTCCACCTGCCCGAAATGCTCCTGTGCCATGATTCATCAGGAAGATCACGCGGGGAGGGGACTTTTTATCTGCTTGCGCCTGGCTGACAATTTTTTGTGTCTCTTTCAAGTGGACATCGATCTGCTCGATCAGTTGTTTACCGCTTTCTTGCTGATCAAGTGTTTCGGCTAACTGACTGATTTTGCCGGTTATTTCCTCTAGAGACTTAATTTTGGGAAGCAGTACCATTTCTACACCAGACTGTTTGAGCTGGTCAACAGCCGCGGGAGGTCCTATCCCATCGGAACCAATGATGAGCGTCGGATTGCACGAAAGAACACCCTCTGCAGAAAGGGTGCGGTAGTAATTTAACGCGGTGATTTTATCTTCCCCATAAGGCTTTTTCACAATAGGTAAAAACAGAGAAGACTGGTCGACGGCAACTACCTTGTCTCCAGAGCCTAAAGCAAACACAATCTCCGTTGCAGAAATTCCTAGGGATACCACGCGTTCAGATTTCTCCTCTGCGTGCGAGACTCCGGTAACGAGGAAAAAGAGGAGGGCGACTTTAAGGAAAGCAAACAATCTCATCAAATGTAGGGTATAGACTATTTGCTTTGCTCAATGTTTCCAATAATATCACGCCACGCTTCTAATTCGGGAATTCCCGGTTTACGTTCACCAAAAAACAGGGCGATGTTATCATTCTCCTTGTCATAAAGCTCCAGTGCCGTCACCAATCCATCTTTGGTTGGTTTTTTGACAATGTAACTTTGGTCAATGCCGCTCTCACGCAGATGCAGATTGAAGTCTGGGTCCATCACATTATACCAATCTTCGTAGGGCATCAGTTTTTTGACTGGACCTGTATGAATTTGGATATTCCCAGGATTTCCTACAAACACCATAATGGGCGTTTCCGTTGCACCTGCTGCATCTAAGACCTTTCTAGCGCTATCATTGCCAACGCGGGTGACGTATTGACTAGGTGCTAGTCGTAATGCTTGGGTTCTGCTCACTCGATACTTTTGCAGGAGTCCATAGAAACCGTGAGTATCTTGTAAACCTTCCCATCCTTTGTGAAACCCTTCAAGGTCTATCTGGGAGTCGGGGAGTTCCTCTTTTTCTTCAGGTAGGGGAGTCGTGTCTTGTTCAGCGGATTGGTCATCGCTCTTGAACCTCTCTTTCAGCGTCTCAAATCCAGCCCAATTGCCCCCTTCATGCAAATAGACTTTAAAAATAGCGCTGCCATCTTGATTAAAAAATTGAAAACTTTGCTTGGTTTCACCTCTCACTTCCTCCTCTACGGCAAAGCTCATATGCCAGTGACTCATGAAAAGCCTCAGGTCAATCTGTTTACCCACAACCTGCCCCATATGAGGGCCGAAAAATTCGATATGCTCAAATTTACCAATCTTCTCGTGAACAGCATGGTCGTTGCGAGTGAGTGCCATGACATTACCTAGCTCAACAAAGGACTTAATAAGATCCTTCCAATCTCCGGTTAGTCGAGTAACGGATTCCCCGCATTTTGTTGCCAGCAGCTCTGCTTCGCTTACGCCTAGCTCCTTCGCAGCATCGCGAATTCGTAATTTAGGTTTTTCTTGGAGAAGTTTGTCCCAACTTTCCTTCAAGTCGGAACTATTTGAAATGATTCCAGTATCGCTCATTTGTTGCCCCTTTGTTTGGCTTTGAAAAATATTTAATATGCAAGCTTATACTTGATGACAATTTTCATAAGTCAATAGTGAATAAATTTCTCACTGAATAAGGGTTGACATTAAATGATATTGAGACTAAACCTCAAAAAAAGGTTAAAGGAATACGAATTTATTCGAGAGAGTAGGATGGTTATAACCACTGAATTGGCGACCACTCTACAGAAAATAACTAATATAACGGAGAAAATTAGAATGAAAAAAATACTAGCAACAACGGTTTTAGCGGGTGCTTTGACAAGCTTAGGACAGGCAGTAGTGGATATCAACTACGTTGAGGATTTTGACTCAGACACAGCTAACTGGATAGATGTTTCCGAAGGTCCTGTTGACTATAATGCAACCGGAGGTCCCGATGGAGGGGCTCATGTTTCGGTGGATTTTAACTATGTCGACTTTGTCGCCGGTTCGCAAAGTCCTGTTCTGTTTAGAGCGAATGATTTCAATGACGCAAGTGGGGATGCGTTTGTAGGGAATTGGATAGCAGAAGAAATTATTAGCTTTTCCTTTGACTTCCAGCACAATGCTCCGGATCCAATCAATGTCTTTGCACGTTTCGCGAGCTCCTTTAATTTCCCTGGTGCTATCGCTGTTGATTTTACGCCGGTCTTACCTAACACTTGGACGACTGTGACCTTTGATATCAGTCCATTTAACCCTGAGTTTGTTAGTTTTGAAGGCACAAATTTCGATGCTGTTTTCAATAGCGTCGGCAACATTCAGATTGGAGTGAGTGGAGATCCATTGGCCGGCGTTGACCAAGACTTTACATTCAGAGTAGACAAAGTTCAGGTGGAAGCAGTTCCTGAACCATCCACTTATGCACTTCTTGCTCTAGGGGCAGGCGCTTTAGCCTTACTTCGAAGAAGAAGAAAAAGCTAAGTTTTTTAGTAATTCGGTTTCTTAAAACGGCTGCAACGGTTTTCCGTGGCAGCCGTTTTGCGTTTCTTGCCAAGCTCTCCACCACTCTCCTGCTTCTTTTACTGTCATTCTTCGGCTTGACCAGGAACGCTAAAAAAGTTGTGCGGAGCACCTAGGCTTTTGGAGCTGATGTCAGAGAATCAATCCCGCATTCATAGAGTTGCTCTGGACACCGGTTTGAATGAGCTTTTGAAGCAAGGATTTTTGCATCATGAGTTATTTCGCAAGCTAATGGCCCTTGTTAAAAATGACCCTCACTTTTAGCGAACTGGCAATGCTTTGGTCTCCGAGTTTAGCGGGAGCAAATTTCCAGCGGCTTTTGACCCATTTGAGAGCACTGCTATCGAGGAGGTTATAACCTGTCGACTTAAGTACTTGCACCTCTTGGGGGGTCCCAAACTCATCGATAAAGATTTCAAGAATCACATTGCCATCCCATCCTTTGCGTTCAGCAATGCGAGGATATTGAGGCATAGGCTTACGCAGAATCCGCGCAGGCATATTGGATAAGCCTTGATTCGAATGATTGGATCTATAGCGGCTAGATGAGGTTGAAACTGTTTTATTAGCACTGTTATTTTTGGTGCTGATTGAGGTTGAAGTCATGGGTGTAGCTTTTGCTACTTTTTGAGGTTGGTTCTCGAGTGGTTGTTGCGTAGGGGTCGAAACCTCTTGAAGCTTTTCTATCTGTAAAATTTCTTGGGGCGGCTGTTCGACTATTTCAATTTTTTCGGTCTCAGGGATGTCTGGAAGCTCTTGCTCAACAATCGGTTCTTCAAGTTTTTCCAAGGGAGTTTCTGTTGGTATCGTCTTTTCTACAACCTCGGGTATGACAACTGCCTCAGCCTCAGTCGGTCCTTCAGCCACTAGGATTTTTTCTTGCGGAATAGGCTCTTCAATGACAAGAGGTGTGGGAGACTTGGCTAATGGAATGAAATGAGCTTGTAAGGAAGCGGGGCTGGGTTCGTTTAAGATAGGCATGGTTCTGCCAGGTTTGATGAAAGCTGTAAGGAGTAAGAAAAGGACTAAGTGTAAGAGGAAGGCACAAAGTGACCAGAGAATGAGAGAATAACGCCGGTAGGGAAGGGCATTCATTCGCTTTCCTCATAGACAAAATTAAATTGAGTAAGTCCTGCTTGCCGGGCTAAATTCATCGCTTCAAGAATATGTTTATAGGGAACTTCTTGATCCCCCTTAAAGTAAACCGCTTCCGTATCAAGCTCTGTCTGCCATTTTCGCAAGTGGCTCAAAAGCTGATCTTGCGGTATGCGCTCCGATTTAATATAGCTATTCCCGTCTCGATCCATTTGCACACTTAACACGGAGTGGTCGACCTGAGTTTCTTCAGTCTCGGCTTGAGGTAGAATAATATCCATCATTGGTTCAGCGAAGGTTGAAGAAATCATAATAAAGACGAGAATTTGAAAGATCACATCAATAAGCGGGGTCAGTTCAATAGTAGGTGTGCTCGAGGAACTGTCTTCAAATTCAATATTCATGCGGGCTCCTTCTTTGAGAGAGAGTTGCTAGCTAATTCAGATGAGCTTTCGGCCTGCTCGTAAATAAAATGTCTTTGCTCTTCCAAAAAACTAATGGATGTCTTCATCGTGCGGGCCAGAAGATCAACCCTGGATTGGAAAATTTGGTAGGCGATGATGCAGAGGATTCCGATCACCATGCCAACGATGGTGGTGAGCAGAGCTTCCCAGATCCCTCCTGCCAAGTCAGAGGGCTGCACCTTGGTGCCCAACTCTTGCATTTTGTGGAAGGTTGCCACAAGACCAGTGACGGTTCCCAAGAGTCCCAGCATCGGAGCTACTTGACTAATCGTAGCTATGATGCGCAAGTTTTTACGCAACTCTGCAAGAAGGGAGTCGCCCTTTCGTTTGATTGCTTCTTCTCGAATCGATAACTCGTGAGAAGCGTAGCTCGCGTAAAAGGCATAGAGCCGCAGAATGGGGCATTTGCTCTCCGTCCATTGATTCCACCCATCTTTATCCAGCGAGGCAAGGCATTCCCAAGCTCGAGTGGCCAAATCCTCTTTATGGAAAGAGCCAGCACGCCAATAAGCCCAGGCTCTCTCCAGAATAAAAGTCAAAGCAACCAGAGAGCAGAGCAACAGCGGCCACATCATCAGCCCGCCTTTTGCTATCCATGAATAAATGTGTTCCATTTCTAATAGGAGTCGTCGATGACTAGCAAGGTTTTACGTTTAATCTTTCTTTTGTCCCATGAGCTTGATTTAACAGAGGTTTTTCATAATTTAAATCGGTGCAAATGTCAAGAATGAGACCCGTTAGCAATAAACTTGACACACTTTCGTACTCGTTTAGCGTTCTAACGTTAAAAATGAGATCTGGTATCATTAAGTGTTTTTATCCAGCTTTCGTATTTATAGTCATTGGAAAGCTCAGCATAGCAACATCTCGGGCAATGGATGCAGGGTTGAAAGATGACATGGATTCCTCAGAAATTGAAAACAAAGAATACCAATTAATTCAGACTATTCAAAAAGATAGCGGCTCAGCAGAAGAGCACGAAGTAGATGCAGAAGTCACAGTGGTTTCCCAAAGGCGCAAAAAGAAAACCCATGATGTCCCTGTTATGGTGACCGTCATGACAAGAAAAGACATGGAAAGAAACGGCGTACAGAACTTTGGTGATGTGGTAAAATACGAGCCGCTGGTATCCGCTCCCTTCGACTTTGCTACGTCGGATAGCGCTTTTGCCTACTCCCAAAGCGGCTTCAGCAGCTATAACATACGAGGGATTGAGGGTAACCGTGTCTTGCTGACCGTCGACGGAATACGTCAGGCGCCTTCTTACCTTTCTAATTCTTTCGACCAAACGGCTGAAGCCCCTGGTGGATCAGGGCGTGATTTCTTTGACCCCGCTATGTTTGAAGCGGTGGAAATCATTAAAGGGCCGGCCAGTAGCCTTTATGGGAGCGATGCTCTGGGTGGTGTCGTCGCTTTTCGCACCCCAGATCCTCAGGACTTATTGAGCACTACCGACAATCCTTTTGCAGTACTCCAACGCGTGCAATATTTCGAGGCCAACGAGAGCAAAGCGAACCTGACCTTAGCTGCCGTCGAACAAGGGCCTGTCGCCTTTCTTTTTGGTTATGCAGGACGTTTCGGTGGGGAGACGGAAAACAATGGGGATTTGCCCCCCAACCCTGCGGAATTCTACAGTCACAGCTTCTTGAGCAAAATTGATTATCAAATCAACGAATCCAACTTTCTGCAGCTAACGGCGGAATATTATGAAAAACAAAACGATATTGAAGTGGATAGCGCTGAAGGTGGGGGCTTGATACTGTGGGAGGATGTTTTCAATACGGACTACAAGGAAAGATACCGCTTAAGTCTGGACTATGAATTGTCGCTGATAGACTTTCCTGTCTTCGATGAATTCAAACTCACCCCCTACTATCAGTTTTCCTTCAACCAAGCCATCAATGAGTCAAGAGGCCCTGATGTCTTTAACTCGGGAGGTATCTTTGTAGCTCCTGGAAGAGTTAGAGATCAAGAAATAGAATACGACACAGAGATCTACGGAGCGGATTTACAATTTGATAAACAAATACTAGGCAATGTTCTCGATCATTATCTAATCTATGGAACACAATTTTCAATCAGCAATCAGGAAAATCGTTTCTTCCGAGAAGATACCAGCGTTTCCGTAGCCGGCAATCGCATCAGTTTCGCACCTTCGGATACCTATCGCCTAGGAGCCTTTATACAGCATGAGTTTAGTCTGGGAGAAGAACGTGAGTGGGTTCTGACCCCGGCATTCCGCTTAGACTACTATGAAGTGAAGTCATTTACGGATGGATCTTATGAGGAGCGATTATCCAACTTGAATTTTACAGAGATTGCTCAATTCGAAGGCTATGACGACTTGAGCTTCGCTCCGAAGTTCACCGTGTTAAGACACCTTAATGAGTCACTTAATGTTTATGCTGCTTACGCCAGAGGGATTCGCAATCCCACGGCTGAAGAGCTTACCTATATATTCGACCACCCGCCTGCCGGGGGTGCTCCCGCCGGTAACTTGGTCATACCCAATACGGAGTTGGAAGAAGAAAAAAGTGATAGTTTTGAAATCGGGTTGAAGGGTGACTACGACCCGTTGAGCTTTGAATTAGCTGCGTTCTACAATATCTATGATAATTTTTTAGCAAATCAAGAAGACACCGGATTAGACACTGACGATGGCAGAAATATTTTACAAACAGTCAATATTGGAGAGGTGGATATCTATGGCTTTGAGGTAAATGCCCAGTTGCGACCAGGTGAGATATCCGAAGATCTTGAAGCTCTAAAAGGGGTGGAACTAGGAGTGGCTACAGGTTGGGCTGAGGGAAGAAATAAGAGTGAAGATCAGTGGCTCAACACCATTGATCCTTTTAAAGTGGTCTGGTATGCGGAATTCGTGGAACCGGATCAAGAGAGATTTGGAACTCGCCTTACCACCACCTTCGTGGAAAAGAAAACCAAGATTGACGAAACGACCAGTCAGGGCTCTTTTTTTCAACCGGGAGACTTTTTTGTCCTCGATTGGTCAGCTTTCGTCACCCCTTGGGAATACTTTACGCTTTCTGCCGGTGTCAATAATCTTCTGGATCGCGAATATTATCTCTGGAGTGTGATTCGCCGCGGCGGAGGCCACCAGGGGGGAGGTGTTGCCGCAACCAGAGTCACCCAACCGGGAAGAAATTTTTACATCTCCGCAAAATTAGAATTTTGAGGTATGTTACTTAAGGAAATCATCAAAACAAATAGATCAAAAACTATGAAACAAAAGAAACACCACAAACTCAACAAGTCTTACTTAAGAGTAGGGCTTTTACTAGGCATTACTCTAGTAGCTGTTCAGAATACCTACGCCCAAGAACAAGTCACCCTGACTCCAACCCAGGACTCTGATAGCTATCAGTTTATCAACGCCCCCACTACAGGGCAGAGTATTCTCACCCTTGGAGTGAGCTCAAGTTGCACAGCAAGTTGTGGTCACTCGCAGAAGACACTTATACAGTTCAATACCAGTAGCATTCCTTTCGCTTCCAGTGAGGTAGATAGTGCTGTTTTGCGTCTTTGGGCGCTAGATAATACCATTACTATTCCCGATTTTGGAACTATCGGATTTGATCCTGGGACGGTTGAAGTTTATACACAAGGTTCAAGTTGGTTTGTTGATAATGCTAACCCAAAGTGGAATGCGCATGATGCGGATCAGTTTATTGGAAGCATCAATGTCAGTGCCATTGAGGCTTGGTATGAAATTGATGTGACCCAAGCGGTGAAGGACTGGTTAGATGGTGCATCCAACTTTGGTTTTGAGATTCAAACTGCTGACGAATTTTCAACACAGACATGTGCTTTTGCTTCCATGGAAGAAGTCGAGAGTCTCAAGCCTAAACTCGTAGTCACAAAAATTCCTGTTCCTGCTCCTACGGTGTTTGATCCCGTCGCAGGCTTTGGTTTGGAATTCGATGCCGTAATTGGTAATCAAGTGATTGTCAGCACTTCGGATACTCCAGAAGACGGAACCTTTACTGACATGTCACCTCTGACTATTACCACAAGCCCTTTCTCCATAGTTGACCCCATGTCCCTCACGTTAGACAAACGCTTTTATACCATTCGTTATGATTAATTTTTCTCGTAGAGCTTACGTGCTAGAGCCAATCTAGGTTTCCCAATCCCCGGTTATGCTTTGACTCTCTTCTTCGGTCATCCTCAGGAGACTTTTATTATCATACCCGGCTCCGCTTATTGTTATGCCTCGGCTTCTTTTATTATCATGCACCGGCCCCTCTTATCGTCATCCTCCGGCTTGACCGGAGGATCCAGAAATGGCTTAAGTGAAAGGTGATAAGTGAAAAAGAAGATCAATCCAGAAAGCTCAGCGCGGAGCACCTAAGCTTTGATCCTGTAATAACGTAAAGAAAGTTAAGAATGGATAAGATCATGTTAAAGTTGACGGCAGCGCCCAACCCCTCTGCCATCCTCCGGCAGCTCTTACTGGCAATCTCTGGCCCACCTTACCGTCTCTGCCAGCCCCTTCTACCGTTCTCTCCGTTTCTTTTTATCGTCTACCCGGCTCCCCTTATTGTCATCCCCCGGCTCCTCTTATCGTCATCCTC
Source organism: Verrucomicrobiota bacterium (assembly GCA_039192515.1). Lineage (NCBI taxonomy): Bacteria > Pseudomonadati > Verrucomicrobiota > Verrucomicrobiota bacterium. The sequence continues at coordinate 20,010 of JBCCXA010000044.1, forward strand.
CGGCTTGACCGGAGGATCCAGAAATGTCTTAAGTGAAAGATGATATAGTGAAAAAGAAGATCAATCCGTCATATGAAAAGGCTTTCCTTGGATGGAAATCGATAACAAACATAATAGCTAAAAGAAGGTAGAGAACGGATGACGAACATGAATCGACAATTCCTGATGCGAAGACTTCTTCTCAGCTTGATGCTCGTCCTAGGTGCGGTTGTCTTGATCTATAAGTTAGGCGGTGTTGGGGAGACTGCTAAAAATCCTGACCAAGCTTCCACTTTAAAAGACCCATCATCAAAGCGTGCTTCTCACGCTTCCCATAGAGCGACTTCCTTGAAGAACCCATTAGGTCGCCTTGGCCAGCTTTTAGAACTCCACTTTTTTAGAGATCGCTTTCTCATTCAAGATATTATCCTCAGGTCCGCCCAAGTAGATTTTGAGGCGACGAAAGCCTGGATCCAGCAGCATCTAGACGATGAAAAATTGCAGATGGCTTTGAACATTCTGGATTTGCACCTTCAGGACTTAGCTGCCGAGGAAGCTTTAGATGCGATATTCACTGCCATGCAAAATCAAGAGATCTCCTTGGCTGATGCCCTGTCCGTATTAAAAAATTTACCAGGTCGTTCCTATGCTCAACAAAAACAACTGGTGAGGGCATGGAGTCAAAGCGATCCAGAGGCAGTTTCTCAATATCTCTTAGCTTCAGCAGAAGAGGGGACCGATGGACTGAAGCAATACTATCAACTCATGCCCGCCTTTGTATCGGGTCTCCCAGAGCAAGGGTTCAGTGACGCTTATGCACTGGTCAATAGTATGCGAGGTAAAAGACGCACTGAAATCATGTCTGCTTTTCTCAAGACCTATGCCTTAGAAAATCCAACCTTGGCCCTTGAAAAAATACCCGAGACACGCGGCCTCAAAAATAGACAAAACCTTACTAACTCTATTCTGAACCAATGGGCAAAAAAAGATCCTAAGGAAGCTTATGAGTGGGTTCAAAATCTTCCTCCAGAGCAACGCACCTCCAACATGGTATTAACTGTTGGCCAACAGCTCGCTCAGCAGAGTCCCGAAGTTGCAGCTACCGCCATCAGCTCGGGAGAATTGCCGATGGATGCTGAACTGGTCAAACAAGTCGCCCGCCATTGGATTGGTCAAAATGAGGAGTCATTGGAGGATTGGGTAAATGATCTATCAGACCCGGAAATAAAAGATCAAGCTGTTTGGGGGTGGAGCGAAGGCTTAATAGAGTCGGCTGATGCCGATACAGCCTATCGCTTTTACGATCAGAACTATCTGGGGGAGGATAAAAATGAAAAATGGCTACAAGTCGTTTCCTATGGCGCGCGCCAAGGCAATGCCCGGCAAGCGGCTCAGTCATTTCGTAAGATAGACCTCAATGCGGTTGATGCCCATGCAGTGGAAAATACCTTGCACTTCATTGTGGGTTCATGGGCCGTTCATGACAAAGGGGAGGACTTAATGCGTTGGATTGATGACATTACAGATCGTGAGCCCAAGCTGGCGACGATGGAATCTAACTTAAAAGATTTAGCTCTGAGAAGTTGGCAGGAATACCATGCTTCTAGAGAACTTCCTTCATGGTCAGAATTGCCTCAAAATTAGCCAAGCTTATTCAAAACGAATAATTATGCCTTCTGAATCGTCCTGATTCCTCAAATTATATTCCTAAATATCATAAATAACAAATTTATAGCAAGTGCTGATTGCTATAAA
>JBCCXA010000045.1 GCA_039192515.1 Verrucomicrobiota bacterium
AGAATCAATTTAATGAGGCGGGGTTAGAAGCTTTGCGTTTAGAGGAGATTGAAAGGCAACTTCAAGATGGTCGAAAGAAACTGGAATACACTGAAAGTGCTTATCAGGAATTATTATGCACTCGGGATAAATCTATTAAGCTCGCACAAGATAAATGGAAAGTCCTAAAAAATACAATTGAAGAGACGGAACTAGAGACTTCAATTGCTGAGTTCTATGAACTAGCTGATCAATTGACTGATGTCAAAGCCCCTCTTGTTGAGTTACAAGAACTCACTAAAGAAAATCTTTATGCTGCACGCGGACGTGCTCACTCATTAAAGGAGAAAATGGATTTAAAAGAGTTGGCCCAATTGAATCAACTATCGGACATTAATGTTAGGAGAGCTATATCTGATTTTATTTCTCAAAAAGGCATTTTATCAGGTGAAGAGCCGTCTGAAGAAATAGGGTAGCTAAGTCGTTTTTGTGTGGAAATATCCCATAAGTTAGCAAGGCAACAGGCAAGCTACGCTTGAACTAGGCTGATACCTCGAGCGTAAGCCCGCGGGAAGTTTATCTTTTGATTTTTTTTGTTGCTGCTTTTTTTGCACCCTTAGACTTTTCGTTAGGTGGTTGTTTGGGAGAATACTTCATCTGCTTAAGTACGTGTTGATATTCTTTCATAGCGTGACCGATGGCATTCTTCATTTCAGCAACTTGTTCAATGCTGAGCGATGTCGATTGCTGGACTGTATACAACAACGTTTCCATCATCTGTGATTGCCTCTGGAGTAACTGATTGAAAGCTTCAGGCAAGCTATAAACGATTTCAACTTGATAAGGAGAAGCAGTAGCATAGGACTCTTCAGGGGTAGGGGAGGGACTTTCCTGAATTACAGGGGTAGCTTGAGTTGCCATGCTTTCTTGAGATAATTGCTTTTCGGAGACCACTTCTTTTTTGGGAGGGATAAGGCCTCTTGCCAGAACTTTCTTGATCTCTTCCAGCCCCTCATTGAAGGCGGATAGCTGAACAGCAACTTTTCCAACAGGGTCATTTTCGTCTACCTTGTCAAAGCGAAGATTAGTCTGGAATTTACTTTTAATATCGTTCCAACGTTGTAATTCCAGATCTGTCAAAAGCTTATTAAGTTCTTTAAACTTTAGAAGGTTTGCTTCTGCCCCTGCAGTTAAGGTTTGGGCTTCACTTACATAGTGATCGATAATTAATTGATCCAACTCTTTTTCATTCATAATAGGGGCGATTTTTTCGGCTAACCGATTCATATTACGGTAGGATCCTTGTAACTTGAAGGGTGGCTCAGTGCGGTAAGCATCTGATTGGGAGGCAGAATGTATATAAGCTAGATTGACCCTTAAAATAACGTCACGTAGCTTGATCAACTTCTGCATGACATTCACCATTTCATCTACTTCTTCCATCGAGAAGCTGCCTTCAAAATTGATACCTTCTTTGGAACCTGTCTCAGCGATACGGATAATGGAGTAAATATCCTTCTGGCTACGGCTTGCTAATTGATTCAAAACAGAGTTCGAGGTAATAGAGTTTTCGAGATAGCTCAATTTAAAGGCATTTTCACTCCCTCCAAGAATATCTCCTAGGTTATAGGTGTCTGCTCTATTGGCTAACATGTCTGGGATCTGAAATTTTTCTCCACTTTCAGTATATGGATTTCCCGCCATGACCACTGCCACTTTTTTACCTCTTAGGTCGTAAGTTTTGGGTTGCTTAGCCCAAACGCCTTCAATACGTCTTTGCCCATCACATAGGGAGATAAATTTTTGTAAGAGTTCCGGGTTACAATGTTGGATATCATCCAAGTAAATCATCACATTATCACCCATTTCAAAGGCTAGGTTTAGTTTTGTGAGTTCTTCTCTGGCACTGGCATTGGGCGCTTCCTCAGGGTCTAGTGACATGACGCGGTGCCCCAAGGTGGGTCCACTAATTTTCATAAAGACTAATCCTAGTCGATTAGCGATATACTCCATCAGGGTTGTCTTACCATAACCAGGTGGAGATATAACGAGGAGGAGACCCATGAGGTCTGTTCTTTTAGATTCTCCTGCGTTGCCTAATTGTTTGGCTAGATTATCACCTACCATAGGCAGGTAAATATCATTAATTAAGCGGTTCCGGACAAAAGAGCTTAAAACGCGAGGTTTAAATTCATCCAGTTTTAATTTTCTCCTCTCTTCACGAATCAGATCCTTTTTGGCGTTCTGATAGGACTCAAACTGTGGAGTGATATTCTTTTCGAAAAAGGACAAGCGTTTTATGAACTCGTGATAATCTAATGTGTATCCCTTCTGGTTCAAGCTAGGATGGTTTCCTCTTAATTTACCTAAAGATTTTGTTGCTGAAGTGCTGACTATTTTAAATTTATTTTGACTATCCAGGAGTATCAGAATCGAAGCTTCGTCAACATGTTGAATAAGTTTAGTATCATTTAGCTCACGGGCAAAGCCTCCGACCCAGTCGCGGATAAGCTCAAAGAGGCTTGACCGATTATTCTGAATTTCTGCGCAGGCGGTTTGGAATTTTTCTGCATACTGATTTGATTTCAGAGAAGTTTGGAATTCATTTACTAGCGTGACCGCACTCTGGCTAGTAGAAAAGCTAGTTCCATTGCTGAGTTCTAAAAATAAATATTCAGCCGCTAGAGGTGCGTATGTTGTCGGAAAGAGTTTAGTCTGTCCTAAAAAGTCGTTTATTTTAGATTCTAAATCTTCGATATACACATCGCAAAGTGGATTCCCTTGATAAAGTTCCTTCATTGTCCCAAAGCTGGCAAATTTGGTTTTTAAATTCTGCTTGCTTTGGTTCTCTTCGAATAAGCTCCAGAAGAGTAGTGCTGCTGTTCGAATGGATGGTGCATATCTAATGAGCCCTAAATTTTTATGTATGCTAAGAAGATTTGAGAATATGGTGGAGGCATCTTGATCATGAACACCTTTGACATAGCCTTCGGCATAGCGAGTGGACATAAACTCTTGTAAGTATGAATGTAAGTTATCTAAGTTTTTCCCTAGAGACCTCTGTAAAGTAACTTCATCGCTATTTTGGAATTGTTTTAAAAGTAGGTAAGCTAAATATTCTGCACGGTAGACGTCATCATTTTCTGAAATTACATCTTGAGTCCAAACTTGTCGGGTTTGAAGAAAACGGTCATCGGTAATTTTAGAGAAATAGTTTGTTCCAGTTAGGTGGAAGAACATATCATTCTCTTTTCTGACTATGGTTAAGTCCAGGGATTGCGTGTTTACAGAGAAGCTGTGTTTACCGAGTCGAATAATATTTTTCCCATCTATAAAGAGCTCTTGGCGGTCTTTTAATTGTCTGACAGAGTCCTCTTTGATAGTTTTAAGTCTGCCCTGAATATCATCTGCTTTGACGCTGTCTTCTAGTTGATGTAGCTCTTGAACAATATTGCGAATTTTTTCAACCATGAGATCTGCGGCCATATAGGCATTAATCTCATTGACAGTCTCTATGTTCTTAACACGATTACGTATACCATTAAAAATGCGTTCTGCTGAAGACATGAGCGCTTGGGCTCTTCTGTTTTTTGCTTCTACTAAGTTTAGCTTCTTAGACTCAAATGCATTATAGATTTCATCACGCTTTTCACTGATATCAGGTATAAACTCATCATATTCTGCAAATTGCCCCTCTAACTCTTCGAGTTGGATCATCAACTTTGTCAAATATGCATCGCACTTCTCTGACGAGTCACAAAGGTCTAAGTAATTGACAACAGTTTGACCGATAAGTTTAAGCTGCGATCCGAATTGTGCTTTTGCTTCTGTTGAGCCTAATTCGCTTTTACGCTTCTTGAGTTCTGCTCTAGTTTGGTTGATGGATGAATAGATAGTAGAAATGTTATCTATTATTTTTGTCGTTTCTGTAGAGTCTTCTATTTTCAAGTTGCTTACAACATCAATAAGCATTTCAAGGCCGCTGCCCAAATGGTCGATCCTATCTTCTAAATCCTTGATCTCCATTACTGTGGAGGTATCTAAGACTTTATTCTGATGATCTTCAGCTTGCTGACGGTAGGTATTCAAGGCTTTAGGTTTTAAAAGAAATTTGACACAGTCTTCTGAAAGTTTTTGTGTATCTTCGGCAAGCGCACTCTCCATTTCATTTACACGCTCTAGATTCATATATCGAAGCTCTTTTAGAGATATTACTTCACCTCTTAGCATTCGCAGCTCTGTAAGTAGTTCTACAAATTGGGTGATTTCAGTAAATGAAGCTTTACAGGCCACTGCTAATTTCCCAGCTTTCGCTCTGGAAATCTTTAATTGATCAGAAGCATGACGTTTTAGACGCACGACTTTGTCAAATTCATCAATGGCTGATTCCGAAGCTTGACGAATCTCGACTAGAGGCTTTTTGATCTCGAGAGCTTCAGGCTTATCTAGCCAGAAATATGCATCTGTGACAGTGGCAGTTTTGCTGACAAGATCAATATAGAGATCAGCATAGCTGTCATCTCGGTTAATGAGATTTAAGATCTCATGACATTCTGCCATACAGCGAACGAGTTCACGATTCCCAATTTTATAGAGAAAAGAGTCATTCTTCGTTTCTGTCGCTGCATTTGCGCAAAGAAAAGGTGTTTTCCAAACTTGTAGACTATGATGTTTTTGTGGTTCGCTACTTGATTTAAAATAGACCAATTCACCATTTTCGAACAGTGAATACCCGTGACAAACGATGGGAGTTTTTACTTGCTGGTCAATAATGTTGTATTGCAACAATAGGTAGGTGCCACTTAAGCGGTTGTAGAATACATAAAGAAAATCCTCTCCATTAGGAGATTCAATTCTTCTAGAAAAAATCATATCTTTCAAATCGGTTCCGAATACTTTATGCTCGCCAGATTGTAAGTAATAACCATCAGGAAAGATGATTCCATGGTCATCCGGTAGCAAAACACAAGCGCTTTCAATTTTATCGATACGAAGGACCTGATTGAGTTTTTCATTGAAAACAAGGTGGCGAAAGTTCTTTTCTTGAAACGGTTTGACTTTTAAAAGAACAATTTTTCCCACGCTGGCATAGAAGATTTCTGCATCATCTAAAGTCTGATCTGGATTTTCTACTCTTTCTGAGTAAATGCCTTCTCCAACATCTGTATTGTTTTCGACTTTGACTGTTAGATCTCCCCCAGTAGTTTCAACGAAGAGACGATTTTCAATGGATATATGCGGGTGACGTCCTTTTTGATGATGATCGCGGTGAGTCCGAATCCATTCAAATTCGTGTTGAGGAGGAAATGAAAATTCGTGGTCGAAACGATTACCTAAATACTTGATTTCGTCATTCTGTAAATTCCATTTAAAGGTCTTGATATCATTGATACTTTTACCAACGCGAAAGACCATAAAAAGATTTGGCCCAATGATGCGAAATTTGGCAAACCTAGTATCTTTGTAGTATTTATATAACTGTTTAAAATCAAGAGGGAAGTCTCCTATAAAAATAATGCTTAAATCAAGTTCATGGAAGCTACTATCTTTATATTCATAGACTGAAAAAACATCACTAAGTTCTGTTTCAGTTTTTAAACCAAGATGAACATTATAGCCAAATAGGAATCGATTTTTATTTAGAGGGGTGATGTCGCGAGCTACACAGTTATTTTTAGTTGTGACTCTGTCTGTCGTTAGTAAAGTTGACTCGATAGAACCAAACACTTCCTTGCGAGCTTGATTAAGGCGATTCAATCGTTCTTTTAAGTCTTCAGCATGATTCATTAGCCTGGATCTAATGATCTCGTAGGCACCGCTCTGTAGAGCTTCAGGTTTTTCTTTAGCGGTAGAGTCTTCTATGACTGCGTCTTCTGCCATCGTTGCAAAATCATATTTAAAGAGGAGGTAGGAATCAAATAAAGCCTATTCTCCTCAACTTGTTCTAATCTCTTAATCTAAAACACTAGATACGTTGTTATCGCTGATACCTGACCTTTGAGCTATGCCCATAAGGCTCTCGATTAACCCTTTGGATTTAGGATCTGATGCTTGGTTAAGCATCTTTCCTAATGCAGCTGCTATGGTTAGGTTCATAATGTCTTCTGATGTAACACCTATCTGACCCATGAGATTTCGCAATTGTGAGCGAAAGTATTCAGGGTCCGAATTAAAAAAAGTTTTTTCGATGTTCGTAAGCACATTGCTTTTTCCTACAAGACCATCAACCGATTTGCCTGCTGTAATAGCGTTAGTGATTTTATCGAAGAATTGAGTTTCTCCACCGATAATATCTACTTTGGCATTCTTAAGGGCCTCAGCTACCACAGAAGCTTGGCTTGTGGCGATGTCTTTTTGAATATCGATTTCAGCCAGTTGGATTTCCTTGTTCATATCTAACTTCAAACGGAACTCTTCGTGATCGCGCCCCACTTCATCAAATAGTTTCATAGCTTCGGCCTTCTTGTGGATTCCTGTGGCTTCGGCTTCTGCTTTCATTTGAATCACGTTAGCTTCAGCCGTTCCCTCTTTTTCAAGAGCATGTGCTTTAGCTTCCATAACCTGAACATCCGCCATTCCAGCTGCAGCACATTCGGCAGCATCTGCCTCTGCCATGAGTTTTTGGGCGGCAGATTTCTTCTGAGCAGCTTTATAGTTTGCCTCAGCATCAATAACTACTTTTTCAGCTTCAAATTCCTTGGCTCTTTTGTCTGCCTCAGCTGCCTTCATTTGTATGATTAAGGCCTGTTCAGCTTCTTTCTCCGCTGCCGTAACATGAACTTTTTTATCACGATCGGCAGTAGCAAATGCTTCAGTATCCTTTATGCGTTCCTGTTCTTCGACAACTTGGCGTTCAACCATCACCCGTTCTCGAATAACGTCTTGGATACTTTTTTCCTCGAGTTCAACCGCACGAGTCTTCTCAATCCTAGCAAGTTCTACCACTCGTTCACGTTCTACTTTCTCGAGTAATTTATCTTTCTCTACGCGCTCAAGCTCCACGGCATCGGTGCGTTCTTTATTGCGAACTGCTACGACGAGCGCTCGGTTCTTGTTCTCTTCAGCAATCTGAACTTCCTCATCCGTAGCAATACGAGCTAATTCAGATTTTTGGCGCTCTTTTTCCTGAACAGTTTTAGCTTCAGCTTGCTCACGGGCTGTAATTGCAGCAATTTCTCTTTGTTGTTTTTGTTCTGCCTCAGCTAGTTGCTTGTTTAGTTCTAAGACCGCTTCTCTGGCTTCAACATCTTGTTGAGTGATAATCTTTTCTTTTTCTCGATCAATCTCATTGGCCAAAATTTTCTGTTTCGCAGTTAAGTCGGTAATTTTCTTAATACCCTCTGAGTCCAGGATATTATCCGGATTTAAGAATTCTAGCTTTGTTTGTTCGAGGTAGTCGATAGCTGCATCATCAAGGACATAGCCATTCAGATCTGTTCCAATTTGTTCTAGAATTTCATCTTTAAACTCTCTCCGAGCATTGTAGAGGTCTACAAAATCAAATTTTCTACCCACTGTTTTGAGTGCTTCGGAGAATTTTGCATCGAAAAGTGCTTCAAGCATCTTTTCATCGGAGGCACGTTTGCAACCAACAGATTGTGCTACTTTGAGAACGTCTTCTTGAGTCTTGTTCACTCTGACAAAAAAAGCGACTTTGATGTCTGCCCGCATGTTATCTCTGCAAATCAAACCATCTGCGCTAATTCTCGTGATTTCTACTCGCTTCACGGAAATTTCCATGAACTCCACGCGGTGCATAATAGGAACGATGAACATTCCATCAAAAGAGACTTTTGTGCCTCCCAAACCATTGCGAACCAGTGCTTGGCCTTGATCAACTTTTCTATAAAACTTCATGGCCATTACTAATAATGCTACAAATCCCAATACTAATAAGATCACTCCTGTTATTCCTATTGATGTTATGATACCTCCGAGTCCAGAAAAAAACTCTCCAATTGCTGAAGAGCTTTGTTCAACTTCATACTGCCCCAGAATAAGCCAGGAACCGATGACTTGCTCTATGTTATTCATTTTTTTGTCTTTCTACTTTTCTATTAATCCATTTTTACTTCTTCGATTTTGCGAACGAGATAGGCTCCATTAGCCTTGTCATGTTTAACTACTAGGGCGGAATCACCTCGTCTTAAATTTTGACTATCATCAGAAACTCTGACCTCCAGAGTAATACTGGAGCCAGATATATTGAGATCCGCTTGACCAAAATCGGCTCTGACTTCTCCAGTTCTGATCTTACAAATCTGTCCTAGGACTCTCTTCTTACTTAAACCAATTTGGTTAAAATTTCTGAAAACGTAACGAAGCGGACGCGTAATCAAAGCACTTGCAAAAATAGCTAAAATAAAGCTAGGAATGACTATGAGTGCAGAAACCAAGAGAGAACCAAACGGAAAAAGATAGTTAGCGATAATACATAGGGCCCAAGTCACAAATACAATAACATTGAGGATGATCATCAAGGGAACTTCTCCTATGTTAAAAAACTTTAGTATTTGTGTGGATGCTCCGACATGAGCATCAGCGTTTAAATCTAACTCTAAGTCAACATCACCATCTAGATCGAAATCAAATTCTAATGCATCAATATCTAAGCCGCCTAAAATAACTAGTACCCAATAAATCGCAAATAGCCCTAATATCACAGTTAGAACAAGATTCACTGGTTGTATGATTTGATCTAAAAATAGTCCCATCTTCTCTATTTACCCTTTATAGTGGATGATTTAGTGAAACAATAGTGATTAAACTTGTACAGGCATATTACAATTTCTTTATGAAATTATAGCGTGCTATCTTATGATTTTACATAGGATTGTGTATAAACTAATCGGCAATTGACACGGCTAAGTCGTAAATTAGCTGACATGTTGAGTTGTGGAGGATTTAAGCTTTGTCTCGTTTGCACTACTGGTGGTTTGATCATTGGGCACATACTAATGCGGATGCTAATAAGTGTCATCGAGTCATAGATGAAAATCAGCCTTACTACAATACATCACCGAGACGACATCTTTATTGCAGATGTGACCTTTGTGATATTTTCTTTAGTACTCGCGTTAAGAGATATCTGTTGGGTGTAGCAGAGGGTATTTATAGAGGTGCTGTCTTTTTCGATTTGGTAATAGCGCGGACGATGCCTAACGTATCAAATCCTAGTTGCACGAGCATTTGAACAGGTTGTTTGTCTTCTTTTGCCCAAGAGATATAGGTCCAGTATTCATCAACAATGAGATCGTCAGCAGATGCTCTTGAGCCTTTTACATGATTGAGTGATTTGCCATTGGGCTCTCCTAAGAGGCTCAAGACTGCATTTTGGGTGGTTAAGCCTTTTTTTATCTCATCAATGTCAGTGATTAGGGTGTCGTGTTGATCTGGCTGGTAGCTGCTAAAGAAAAAGTAGGAATCTAGGACTTTCTTGGGAGCATCTGGTGGTTGATAAAAGACTAGCTCGAGGGAGCGTGCATCTTGGATGGTGCCCAACCAAATCTCAACATTGGCATTGCTGAAGTTAAAGACATCAAATTCACCATCGTTATTTGAGATTGATTGAGTTGTATTCGGTTTACCTAGCAGAGCAATGGCTTGTTGAGGTGTTGTTGTGCCTAATGCCAAGCTAGATATAGAGTGATGATTGAAGTCACGACCTATTTGATTGGTGCTAGCACATGAGAGAAGCAGAACGGATAGGAGTATATAGTGAAGGGATAATCTTTTCATTTGCTTTTGAGGTTCTTGCCAAGTTCTATAGAGCGGTTGTGGGCGGCCTGAAAAGCTTTTTCGATGATTTCTGAGAAGGAATGTTCCGAAAAGCTATTCAGGGCAGCTTCGGTAGTGCCTCCTTTGCTTTTTACCTGATCGATTAGATATTCTGGGGATTTCTCGCTATTTTCAATCATAAGGCTTGCTCCTTTCGCTGTTTGATTGGCAAGTTTGAGTGCTATATCTGGATCAAGTCCATGTTTGATAGCAGCTTGCTGCAGAGCTTCGATGAAGAGATAAAAATAGGCGGGTCCTGAGCCGCTAAGAGCAGTAACTGCATCGAGTTGTTTTTCTTCAACCTCAAAGACAAGGCCTACAGCCCTAAAAATGTCTTCCGTAATAACTTTATCTGAGTCAAGAGCATATTGGTTGACAGCATATGCGGTAGCACCTTCTCCAAGAAGCAGAGGTGTGTTTGGCATGGTTCGTATGATGCGCGCCTTTTCCATGAGATGCTTTTCTAGGTAGTCGAGTGTGATACCAGCGGCAATCGAAATGATAAGAGCTGAGCTAACGGTGCTCGAGGATTTAATAGTGGGTAAGACGTCATTCATCTGCTGAGGCTTTACGGCAAGAAGGATGGTATCTACATCAGTAATGGTTTCCTGGGTACTATTTCTCCAGCAGTTTTGGCATTCAGGGAAGTTATTGAGGAATGAATCCTTGCTCCCATCATCTGTGCGCCCTGTAATCAGTATATCTGTAGGAGTAATAGCGTTTGTGTTTAGTAAACCTCTCACTATAGCACTAGCCATACGCCCTGCTCCAATGAACCCTATCCTCATAATTTCTAGAGGTTAAAGGCTTTCCTTGGTGCTCCAAGCAGAATATTTCTAACATAACTAAAAACTGGGTGATTTAGATATTGTTCTTAGTCATCGCACGCGCATCATTAGTGCTTTAAGGAAAGTGGCTAAGCAAGAGATGTTAGGCTTGTATGGAAGTGCTTTGTAGTAGGTGATTACTGCGTGAAAAAGCTACAAGGATGATGGAAACAAAAGATTGGCATGAGTTGGTTTTTCTTGAAAACCTCGCTCAACAATATCCTTCGCGTGATGCAGCTATTCTAGAGATAGCGGCTTTAGAGGCCCAGCTCAAGCTACCCAAACCAGTTGTTCATGTCATTAGTGATATCCACGGAGAGTATAAAAAGTTACGTCACGTGGTAAATAACGGTTCGGGTAAGTTGAGGCCTCTTATAGATGAACTCTTCTCTGAAGAAAGATCTGAAGTGGAAAGAGCAGAGCTTTTAGCAACCATTTACTATCCGATGGAACTTATGGATAGCTTAAGTCATATCATGAAGGGCTGTGATAGAAGGTTGCAATGGGTAAAAAAGACTCTTAGGGCACAAATTAAACTCGCCAGGTATCTAGCAAGAGGCTTGAGGAATAAAGATGTGCTCGCTTTGATTGATAGAGAGTGGCGAGAATTTTTTTACGAAATGTTATATGAGCCAGTAGCCGGTCGAGGCGAAATATACATGGATGCTAGAATTGCCTCATTAGCTGAGAATGATCGAGATCTAGCGGCTGTGAGAAGATGCTCAAGGCTTGTCCGAAATATTTCTACGCAAGAACTCATTGTAGCAGGTGATTTGGGGGACAGAGGCCCTCGGATTGACCGAGTGATTGATTTTCTTCAACGACTGCCCAGGGTGTCCATGCTGTGGGGCAATCATGATGTATCTTGGATGGGAGCCTGTCTTGGGCATGAGGCATTGATAGCGAATGTCTTGAGAATATCGCTAAGGTATAGGCGTCTCTTTCAACTAGAAGAGGGCTACGGGTTATTGTTGCTTCCACTGGAACAGTTGGCTCAGAAAATATATGGGAATGATTCTGCAGAGAGATTCTTTTCTAAGGGTCATGGGATGCGTGATTCTTTATTGGTGGCTCGTATGCAGAAAGCAATTGCCATAATTCAATTTAAGCTAGAGGGGCAATTGACTCAGAAGTATCCAGAATGGGGGATGGAGGAGAGAAACCTCTTGCATCGCATCGACTATGAAAAAGGAACCGTTCAGATTGAAGGAAAAACTTATGAGCTTTTAGACACAGTTTTTCCCACAATTGATCCCCAAAATCCTTATGAACTCTCTGGGGATGAAAAATTATGCATGGATCGGCTCCGGCAAAGTTTTGTGCTTAGTAACAAGTTATGGCATCACATGTCTTGGATGGAGCGTATTGGTTCCATGTACACGGTCAGAGATGGTGTTGTCATTTTCCATGCCTGCATGCCTGTAGATGAAAATGGGGAATGGTTAAAACTTGAAATTGATGGGCAAGAGGTGGCAGGGCGAAAGATGTATGATGCGTTTGATACTATTATCAGGCGCGCTTTTCGAAAAGGAGCGAACAAGGCTGACGATGATATTGATTGGTTTTGGTACCTGTGGGCTGCCCCCGATTCCCCTCTATTTGGAAAAGACAAGATGACGACTTTTGAGGGTTATTTTGTTGCAGAAAAGGAAACACATATAGAGAAAAAGAATGCTTATTTTTCTTTGATACAGGAGTACCCATTTTGTTGTCGACTTGGCAGAGAAATGGGCGCTAGGGCTGAGGATGAAGTCCTCATTGTGAATGGCCATGTTCCCGTAAAAGTGGACGAAGGTGAGGAGCCGGTTAAACAAAGTGGCAATGCCGTGATTATAGACGGGGCGTTCTCAGAAGCTTATGGTGATAGAGGATACACACTAGTCATGGGGCCTCAAGAAATTACATTAGCTGAGCATCATCATTTTGAATCCATACACGACGTGATTAAAAACGATCGAGATGTTATCCCTAAAGTCATGACTATCCTGCCTTATGAAAAGAGGCGCTTAGTTGAAGATACTGAAGAAGGAGAGAAAATTAAAGAGCAAGTAGTTGCTCTTAAGCGTCTGGTATACGCCTATGATGAAGGATTAATTAGAGAAAAATCAGTGAAATGAAATATAAGGCTCAAGCTTGCATTTTCCTTGTCGAAATAGAAAATTGTTCGAGAAAAAGGCTTGGTCAGGAATATGTTGGGTAGTGTAAGATAATGAAGTCGGGAAGTAAGGTGCGTAGTAAATCAGTAGTCGGTCGTCGTTCGAAAAAACCAACAGATTCCGTTCTAAAGGACAAAAAAGTCCTTATTGTAGATGATGACGATGTTTGTTGTGTAGGACTCAAGAGAGTCTTGGCAGATTTAGGGATTCAAGCCAGCTCGGCAAATTCTGGGCGTCAGGGCCTTAAAGAGATCAAAAAAGGAACCTTTGACCTTGTTCTATTAGACGTCATGATGCCTGACTTAGATGGTTGGGAAGTAGCCAAGATGCTCCGCACTGGCAAAAATTATCCCGACGTAAGGCTACTTTTCATGACAGGTCTTATTGATTATAGCCAAGCTAAATGGCTTAATAACTGTGAGTCTGATAGGGACAAGATTTTTTCCAAGACATGTTCTCCGGATGAACTGCTTGCTATGATGGAATCCTCATTTAAAGAAGTCGATTCTAAGCCTAAAAAAAAAGCTACAGTGAGCTTAACTTCCTGATGGCGTAAGGTCATTGCGGAACTTTTGTAGAGTTTAGAAATTCATACCTTAAAATGCTATCCAGTATGTTCAAGAAACGAGCCTCCTTATGTGACCATGCGGCCCTAAGAATATTAAACCTGAATGATGCGATCGAGACTAAAAGATCTGGGCGGGATTTTGTTCCTAAGAAACGTAGAGTCTCCTAGCCAATTCAAATGAATAGGCAACAGTGCCTCATCCAATCTGTCATTCATTAGTTTCACCAGTGAAAGTCTCGAGAGATCTGTGTACTTCCTTAGTACTTGGATCCGTCTTGATATCAGGGGATCAAGACGGCAGAAAAATCTATGGATATTTCAATCTTACCAATACCCGGTAGAGTCGAGATATAACAAAAAATGGATGTTTAAAAAGAATTCGAAAATGCTCTAAGAATATGACTTTTGGGATATACCTTTGTCGACTCTCTAGTTCTTGTGGCTTAAACTTTCAGGTAATTTGTTCTGCACCTGCATCATCAGCTTTGGACCACTGCTTCGCATGGAGATGAGAGCGGATACCAGAAAGAATAAGACTAAGGACTAATAAGATAGCGCGGCTAGTTATTCACCTACCGAGTAACGAGCAAAGCGTCTGATGATGATATTTTCTCCTAGCTCACCGATCTTTTCGTTAACGATATCCTGGATAGACTTATTCTGATCCTTAATGAAGGGTTGTTCTAATAGGCAAATCGTGCTGTAGAACTTATCTATCTTACCCGCAACGATCTTTTCAATGACATTAGCGGGCTTATCTTTTACTTGTGAGGCAGCAACTTCCTTTTCATCTTCTATGACTTTAGGGTCAACTTCCTCACGCTTTAGATATTGGGGATTTGCCGCGGCAATGTGCAGAGTAATATCTTTTACAAAATCACGAAAGTTATCGTTTTTAGCTACGAAGTCTGTCTCACAATTAACTTCAATAAGAACGCCAACTTTACCACCAAGGTGGATGTAAGAAGCTATCACACCCTCTGATGCGGCACGGTCCGCCTTTTTAGAGGCGCTTAAGTTGAGTTTCTTACGTAGAACTTTTTCTGCTTCTTCAAGATTTCCTCCGGCTTCTTCCAAAGCTTTTTTGCAGTCCATCATGCCTGCATTAGTTTTATCACGAAGTTGCTTAACAGTTTTAGGGTCTATAGTTGCTGCTTGAGACATATGAATCCTTTTTAAAATTTATGATGTGATGTTAGCGGGTATTGAAATTAAAAACTAGGCAGAAATGGCTTCCATCTCTTCTTTGGTCGGTTCGTCTGATTCCTTCGGGGATTTTGTCGATGGTCTTGTTCCTTTATATTTGGACAAGCCTTCTTGGACTGCTGCCTTGAGATGCTCTAAAATAATACGAATAGAGCGGATTGCATCGTCGTTACAAGCAATCGGGTAATCAATATCGGAAGGGTCAGCATTGGTATCTGTAAGTGCTACGATAGGTATATTCAATCTAAGCGCTTCTTTTACGGCAATTGTTTCTCGGCTTACATCAACAATAACCAGCACCTTAGGTGGGGCTTCCATGTCTTGGATACCATCCAAGTAACGGTGTAGCTTCATGCTCTCGCGGCGTAAAGCAGAGATTTCCTGCTTAGTAGGAAGTGCTTTCATCTTGCCACTCTTTTCCATTTCATCAATCTCTCGCATGCGTGCAACACTGCGACGAATGGTGGGCAGGTTAGTTAATGTGCCGCCAAGCCAACGCTCGGTAACGTAAAAAGCCTCAGAATCTTGCGCTGCCTTTTTGACTGCTTCTTGAGCTTGCTTTTTGCACCCGACAAAAAGGATTTTGTTTCCATCGGACGCTTGTCCACGAAGAAAGCTGAAGGCATCAGCGATCTGGTCAGCGGTTTTGTTTAGATTAATGACATGAATGCCATTGCGAGCCTCGTATATGTAAGGCTTCATGCGCGGGTTCCATTTATCAGTGCGGTGACCGAAATGGACTCCTGCTTCTAGTAATGCTTTTACATCCGGTTTGGACACAAATACTCCTTTACTTTATTAATTTATGATCCCTCTCACGGAGTGGACTTCTCTTTCTAGAGAATATAGTTGTTGTTATTGTGCTCGTTGAACGAGCGTTAATCCCCCCAGATTTTTTTCTGTCGACCTGAGAAACGAAGTGGCAGAAAATATCAGAACCATTCGACTTGCCAAGCAGAAATATTAGAAAAAAATAAAAAAATTGATTAAAAGTCACGGAAGCGTGATCGATTTTAAATATAAGATCAGCTAATGCTGCTTATTTTGTTGTAGTATGGATAGTTTATTAAGTATTTTTGTGTAAAAAAATTGACGTTTGTGAATAACTTCTTAATAACTTATCTTTGCGTGTTGAGTCTAGCATGGTTTGCTTTATGAAAAATTTTCAGTTATCAGCGAAATGGATTATTCTATGGAGTATGAGTTATTTGCTCTTGCCAGAAGCTGTATTAAGTAATGAAGATACGAAAACTGTCCTGATGCTTGATCAGATCACTCTCTATTCAAACTATCCTGTCAAAAGAGATATTATCACTACTTGTTTCTGGGTTGGTGAAGGTCGTAGCAGATATAGCCGCACTACAAATTACAAGAGCGCTTGGGATGGGTCTTGGACAAAAAACTTTGGCGGAACAGACTGTCCAGCTGATCGTTTTTCTTTTAACGACGGAAAGATCACCTTACCGGTTGAGTTCGCTCCCACTCTCAATCCTTTTTATGTGGCGCTTCCTTTTAACGATGTGAAATACCCTAAAACGGCTCGTAAATATGTGCCTTGGTGGAACGAATCTAAGCATCGAGAATCGAGATGGTCTTCTCAATGTAAAGGCCGTTGGGTTATGATTGAGTTCAAGGGGAAGGTATGCTTCGCTCAATGGGAGGATGTTGGACCGTTTCGATACGACCACGTTTCTTACGTTTTTGGGAATGATCGTCCTCGGATCCATACGAGAGCTGGTTTGGATGTTTCTCCTGCAGTCCGTGATTACTTAGGGATGGACGGCTTAGACAAAACCAATTGGCGTTTCGTGGAAGATGATGAAGTGCCTTACGGTCCATGGATTGAATACGGCGAGCAAGCCATCATCTATTCAGTTATCAAAAATCAGGGTGCGGTTCAAACAAATGCCAAAGATCTTTAGATAACGAAGATAAGGATCTTAATTCGATGAGTTTGAGATTTCATTCGGCTTGATTGGTATCTAGATTAGATATCAGTTCTTTGAGCATCTGTTCTTGGGCTTTTGGGTGGTTTTCATAATTTTGAAGTTGTTTCGGAGGAAGGATTTTAGACATAGCATCTAGTTTGACTTGCTGTTGCGCCTTTTGGTATTTCGTTGGATCATCTGAATTTTTAGTATACTGCTCAGTCAGTTCAGCATCTTGAGCCTCATATAAGGCTGCGTAGACTACGTCTTTTTATTCATCTGACGGATCGAATAAATTTTGTATTTGCATGAGTTCACTGTGGGCGAGTGTGTTTTTCGCAGTTGATTCTTCTTCTTTTCTAAGTTTTTTATACTTTTTGAATTGCTCGTTGGATAACAGGTTTTTGATGAATTTTCTCTCCGAGAACTGGTCAGAGGGTAGATCCTTTTGATTACCAGAAAACACGTTCATGACTCTATCGGTATCTTCTATGAAATAGACTCGAACCCAGGTTCATAGCGATATCTCTTACAATTTAGTTAAGGTAGATTTTAAGGTTTTTTCTTCGAGTTTGATCTTTTTAGGATTTTCTTCTGAATTTGTCTTTGTTTCAAGCTGGGCTTCTTTTTTTTCTATGATGAATAGCTCTTTTTCTTCCTCAGATGCCTTCGATGGCAATGGCTCCATTCTTTGAATGATTTCAGATTTCCCCATGGGTTGATCTCGAGAACTCTGAGGTTCAGTTTTTCGGATGTCTTTGTTACTGAGTAGGTTGCGGAGCATTTTTTCTAAGAACATTGATTTTCCTATAGCTGCGCTTTTACCTGAACTGGCAATGGGGTCATCATATGTTGCCGATGCAGAAGGCTTTATATGGGTTCTTATCGGTTTACTTCCAACTAAAGAATAAGAGACATTCTTTTGCTTGGTATCCTGGACTATGATGCCTGCATTAGCCCGGGTCGGTTTTAAGCTAATTAACTTTTGGCCTACCCCTGATTTAAAGGCTACGCGAGGTGGTCTTTCCAGGCTTTGCTCTTGGAAGATGGTTTCTAAGCTTCGCTCGGTTTCTTGACCATTTATTGCAAAGATTTTTTGGCCATTTTCCAACTCCACTACACCATAAACTCCAGACTGGATAATGACTCCCGCCACTGAAACGATAGGAACACTATTTGATTGAACAATGAAATCAGAAGCTTGGCTGGAAAGCTCACTTTCTCCTGAGCCGCTGCTGCTACCTCCGGATCCTCCACCGGAACTAGAGGCAGAGTAATAAAAGACATTACCTGTCCCTAAGGGATCTGCGCCGAAGCTCACACTGAATTGCTCAGTTCCTGTTAAGCCGCCTTTGTTATGTGGAGCGCTGTTATCTAGTGAATAGACTAAGAAGCGGGAAGCAGAGCTTAAGGCACCAGCACCAGCGTTGTTGATGAAAGAGCCACTAGCTGCTTCTAGAGTAATATCATTTCCTCCACCAGTCGTGGTGATGGTTGTTCCAGAGGCCAGTGTTAGATCTCCTACGGTTCGGATAAGCACATCATTTGTCGTAGTTCCCCCGATGTTGCCATCAATGATTAGCCCACCAGCACTATCGAAAAGAGAAAAGGCTCCACCACGAGTGACGTTGCCTAACGTAGTAATTGCATTTGATGTGTGATTCAGAGTGAAAGTTCCATTACCCAGAAGGTTGAGTCCCCCGACGGTAATTGCTTCGCTTTGAGTGACGTTACCTGAGGTTGTGAATGTCAGATCATTGGAGCCAATATTAAGACCCGTGGTGGTAGAGCCATTTACAGTCAAACTGCCTATTGCTAAATCATTTGTGTCGGTGTAGGAAAGAGAGCCACCAGATCCAGCTATGGTGGTAATGTCATTACCCGCGTTCGTTAGAGTTTTAGCACCACTTCCTTTTAACACTAATCCAGTAGCAGCAATGGCTTGAGTTTGGGTGAGTGCACCACCTGTTTCTAAACTCACATCATTAGCTCCTACATTGATGCCATTGGTGGAGCCTACGCTTCCAACTGCTAAATCATCGGTATCTCTAAAGGAAGTTTCGCCTCCGGATACTGCGATGGTGTTTACATCGTTACTGGCGTTTTCTAGGGTCTTGGCCCCACTTCCAGTAAGCTCTAACCCAGCTGCACTAAGGGCCTGGCTTTGAGTAACCGATCCTGTTGAAGAGAGAGTGAGATTACCTGAAGTGGTAAGTCCAGTGGTATTAACGGTGCCAATGTCAAAGCCACTATTCTCCAGGAAGCTAAGCGAGCCGGTATTACCTGCTAGAGTGGTGATGGCATTACCGGTATTCGTTAGGGTAAATGCTCCGCCAGCACCTAAGAGTTCTAATCCGGCTGCACTAAGGGCTTGGCTTTGGGTAACCGATCCAGTAGAGGAGAGAGTGAGGTTGCCTGAAGTGGTGAGTCCAACAGTATTGACTGTTCCAATGTCAAAGCCACTGTTCTCTAAAAAGCTAACCGATCCGGTGTTACCTGCTAGGGTAGTAATCGCATTAGCCGTATTGGTTAGGGTAAACGCACCACTGGCTCCGAGGAGTTCGACACCGGCAGCAGTGATGGCACCGCTTTGAGTGACCGTGTTATCGGCCGTGAAACTGAAGTTGCCTGTGGTATTAATCAGCGCGATGTCTGCGGTGCCAATTTCCTGGATAGCAATATTACCGCTAGCATTGGCGCTATCAGCGGTGTTGCGGGATTGCGCGCTGATAGACCCAAAGGTGTTACCGACATTGGTTAGGGTAATATCCTGACCAGTGTCATTGGTGGTTTTAAATGTTGCGGCGTTGGTGACATTGATGGCACCGGTATTGGTAATGGCGCCAGTGGAGGTGACATCCAGGGTATTGCTAGCGGTGGTCGCGCCAATGGCTAAGCCATCGGTTTCGGAAAGGGTGATGGTGCCAGTGTTACCAGCTAGGGTATCGATATCATTACCGGAGCGAGTAATGGTATAGCTTCC